>NZ_JAMFRV010000252.1 GCF_026224925.1 Pseudomonas sp.
CGTCATCACTTCGCGAACGGGAACGTCCAGACGGTTTTCGAAGCGCACGTCACGGGAGGTCACGATGCCGACCAGGTCGCCATTGTGCAGAACCGGAACGCCGGAAATGTTGTGCAGACGGGTCAGTTCGAACAGGTCACGAACCGTGGCATCTGCCTCGATGGTGATCGGGTCTTTGACGACGCCAGCTTCGAACTTCTTGACCTTACGCACTTCGGCAGCTTGCTGCTCGACGGTCATGTTCTTGTGGATAATGCCGATGCCGCCTTCCTGAGCCATGGCAATCGCCAATCGGGCTTCGGTAACGGTATCCATTGCAGCAGAAACCAGCGGAATGTTGAGCTCGATGCCACGTGTCAAACGTGTCTTCAAACTAACTTCGTTAGGAAGTACCTCGGAATAACCGGGCACTAAGAGAATGTCGTCGAAGGTTAGAGCTTCTTGGCTGATACGCAGCATGCGGGGGCTCCCGAGCGGGAAATTGGAAGCGCGCCATTATACCCAGACAGGCCCGTCGGCTCAATGTAAACCTCAGGCTATTATTTATTCATCTGAAATACGACCAATTGTAGGTGGGTGCGTGCTTGCGACTAGAGCTCGACCTTGACCCAGGCCACAGGGCTGTCGAGCCAATCGGCGAATTCGTCGATGAAACTCTGCTTGAACCCGGCTTCAGCCCAGTTGTTGAAAATAAAGCCCAGATTGGAAAATGCGCAGGGCTGCAAGAACAGGAATCCGTTGATGTCATCTTCGTGCCCGCATTCCGGGCAGACGAAGTTGTCGGTGCGCCCAGGCATCCAGTCTTCAAGACTTTCGAACAGCGCTTCGCCGACTTCTTTACGGCACTCGGCACAACCTGCTTCTTCGAGAAAACCTTTGGCCGGGGTATAGATGCAGCGGTGGGTGATGATTTCCAAACCGTTGACCGGTTCGTTGAACGGCAAGGCTTCAGGGTGCAGCACAACGCTAGAAGCACCCGGCGCAATGGCGTGGGCCATGCGATTACCGCTCCGGCCGCAGGTAGTTGGCGCTTCTTCGATAATATTTTTGCGCACCAGCCAACGCACGATAGCCCGCGCCCGGGGTTCGTGAACCGCCAGCGTGGATATCTTCGGGACGATGATGCTTTGCGAGTTCATGGTGCTGCCTGCTGTGACGCGTGAGAACCCGCCAGCTTAATCCCCCGCGAGGTCAGGTCAAGTGCCAGCTGATAAAGAAATATAACGGCCAATCAACGCAATGCCGCTGGCCAGAACCAGCCAGGTGATCAAACGGACAAACGCTTCTCGGGATAGCTTATTGGTCAGCGAACGGCCGATCCAGGAGCCTAACGCCATCATCGGAAACAGGCACGCCGCCAGTAATAATAACGAAGCATCGGCGTATACCCCCGCCAACAGAAACAAGCTCAAACGAACGATGGTGCTGCAACTGATCAGCGCCGCCTGGGTCGCTCGCACCTGTTCCTTAGACGCTAGACGACTGTTGAGGTAGATCGCATATAAGAAGCCGCCGCTGCCGAACAGTGCACCGAACAGCCCGCCCACGGTACCCATCGGTATTGCCCAGCCTGCCGCGAGTTGGGTCGGGCGAATTTTGACCAACAGGCTGTACAGCGCATAGGCGGTGATAAACAGCCCCATCGATAACAGCAACACATTGGATTTCAGGTTCAGCAGAAACACCACGCCCAGCGTGCACCCTATGGCCATGCAGGGCAGCAAGCGCAGCAGTTCGGTTTTCACGAGGGATTTGCGCGAAGGCAGCAGATTGCCGAACGCGGCAATGAAGTCCAGCAGCACCAACAACGGGATGATCCGTGACAGCGGCATAAAGTTGATCAGAACCGGTCCGGCGATCAGCGCAGTACCGAATCCGGCAATGCCGAACACGATATACGCCGCACTCACACCCAAGCCGATCAACAGCCAATCAAGCGGCGTGAAGGCCAGGTGATTGAACAGCGTGGCGATATCGGGGAAGACCATTGGTTCACGTCCATGAGTGCTGAGGGCGCTGACTGTAGCAAAACTGTAGGGGCTCAGCACCAAACCGAAATTCTGTAGACCGAACTTGTTCGGGAAGCAGGCAACGCGGTCTCTCTGTCGCACCGCAGCGCTCCCTTCGCGAACAAGTTCGCTCCCACCAAAATGTGGCGCTGCCGAAGTTCGCGACCGGATTTTCGATTGGCTTGGTTCAGCGTCCCGCCCGCGCCGTGTATCATGCCCCGCATGATTAAAGACCCCTTCGCAAGACTCGGCCTCGACCGGGAAGTCCTCACCGTCAGCCAACTGAACGGCCGTGCGCGCGTGCTGCTGGAGGATGTATTCAGCAATATCTGGGTGGAGGGCGAAATCTCCAATCTGTCTCGTCCGGCTTCCGGCCACGTGTATTTCACCCTTAAGGACAGTGGCGCCCAAGTGCGTTGTGCGCTGTTCCGGCAGAATGCGGCGCGGGTTCGCCAGGTGTTGAAAGACGGGCTGGCCGTTAAAGTTCGTGGCAAGGTCTCGCTGTTTGAAGGTCGAGGTGATTACCAACTGATTCTCGACACGGTTGAGCCCGCAGGCGAAGGTGCGCTGCGCCAGGCCTTCGATGCCCTGAAAGAGAAACTCAGTGCCGAAGGTTTGTTCAGTGCCGAACGTAAAGTGCCGCTGCCGCTACACCCACAGCGCATCGGCATTATCAGCTCGCCTACGGGCGCGGTGATTCGCGACATCATCAGCGTGTTCCGCCGCCGCGCTCCTCAGGTCCGGCTGACGTTGATCCCCACTGCCGTGCAAGGCCGTGAGGCTATTGCGCAAATCGTGCGTGCACTCAAGCTTGCCGACGCCCGTGGGTTTGACGCCTTGATCCTCGCCCGAGGCGGCGGCTCTCTGGAAGACTTGTGGTGCTTCAACGAAGAAGCAGTGGCCCGGGCGATTGACGCGTGTGTAACGCCTATCGTCAGCGCCGTCGGACATGAAACCGATGTCTCGATCAGCGATTTTGTGGCCGACGTACGCGCCCCAACCCCTTCGGCCGCAGCAGAACTGCTCGCGCCGGACTCCAGCGATCTGCATCGCCGGGTGGATAGCCTGAAACGCCGTTTGGTGGCGCGGATTCAAGATCGACTAATGCGCGACCGGCTGCGTCTGGAAGGGATGTCTCGACGCCTGCGCCATCCCGGCGAACGTCTACGACAACAAGCGCAGCGCCTGGATGACCTGGACATGCGCCTGCGCAGGGCTTTCGAACAGCACGCACACAAGCGCGCGGTACGCCTGGCACACCTTGAAACCCGTCTCGCCGCCCAACATCCGGGCCGTACCCTGGCCTTTTTGAAGCAGCGGCTGGACGGTTTGTCTGAGCGCTTGCCTCGGGCCATGCGGGAAACGTTGAAAACCCGGCGCTTACAGCTGCAAAGCCAAGTGCAGACGTTAAACGTAGTCAGCCCGCTGGCAACGCTGAGCCGTGGGTACAGCATTTTGTTGGATGAACGCGGCCACGCCATTCGTAGTGCCGAGCAAACCCATAACGGTCAGCGCTTAAGGGCGAAACTGGGCGAAGGTGAATTGCACGTGCGGGTCGAAGATAACCATTTGGCACCGGTCACCCTGTCGCTGTTGGACTGACCTTTTGGATGTGAAAGCAATGCTGCGTTTTATTGCCCCGATTGTTGCCCTGTTGCTCGCCGTGCCGGCCCATGCGGCTTCCGACAGCTATATAGCGCGGCTGCTGAACAAGCCCGTGCCCGGTGGCGTCGCGGTGGTTGATCTCGGCCCCAGCACGCAAACGCCACAGGCCAGCTATCAGGGCAAGCCGGTGTTAGTGGTCAGGCAACAGGACGCGCGCTGGGTGGCAATTATTGGCGTGCCATTGACGATCAAACCCGGCAGTCAGCAAATCACTGCAAAAACCGCCAGTGGCACTCGTACCCTGCCCTTTACCGTCGGAACCAAGGCCTACCCTGAGCAGCACATCACGTTGAAGAATCAACGTCAGGTCAATCCGAACCCCGCAGACTTGAAACGCATCGACGGCGAGCTGGCCGAGCAGATCCGCGCTTATCGCAGCTTTTCGCCGGGTACGCCGAGCAACCTCGCGCTGGACAAGCCGGTGAACGGGCCGCTTTCCAGTAAGTTCGGCGTAAGGCGCTTCTTTAATGGCGAAGAGCGCAATCCTCACGCAGGGCTGGATTTTGCAGTGCCGGCTGGCACGCCGATCAAATCGCCAGCGGCGGGCAAGGTGATCTTGATCGGCAATTACTTCTTTAATGGCAACACGGTATTTGTCGACCACGGCCAGGGATTCATTAGCATGTTCTGCCACATGTCGAAGATCGACGTGAAGGTTGGCGATAACGTGCCGCGCGGCGGCGTGGTGGGTCGCGTCGGCTCCACTGGCCGCGCAACCGGTCCGCATATGCATTGGAACGTTAGCTTGAACGATGCACGGGTTGATCCGGCGATATTTATTGGGGCGTTTCAGCCTTGATTGCGCTTTCCAAATGAGCGCAAGCCATCAGTGTTTCTGTGCCCTCCAAGAGCTAACCAGTTCCTGAGCATCTTCACTGAATTCAGCCAACTCCTGCTCAGTTAGAAGATTTTCAGCAAAATAGGTAATCAAGTGATCCGAAGCGTTGGTACGTGAGAATCTCACTTGATCAAAGACTCTACTCACCTCCTTCATGGCGGCTCGTACGGTTTCCAACGTGTCAATCACCGCCTCGCGATGACTCTTTTCCTCTGCATTCAACGTGCTCTGAAGATGGAAAAAAATACGGTCATACATCCGCTCTACCGCTAATGGCCGTAGTTTGCTCAGCACCTTCCAGTCAGATTCTTGCATTTCCTCATCCCCTTGATTTTGCTTGTGCAGGCATATTATCAAGACAGCGCGTACATCTAATTGCTCAGCGCGCTGGCATCACGCAATAACCCCGCATCCGAAGGGTAAATCACGCAATAAAAATCGATTAACCTCCCACTTCTGAGATTTTCTATCAATTTTTCGCCAGTGCTTGCCAATATTCACCCCAGTGAGTACGGTTAGCAGCATGAAAACTCCTCACACCCTCATTCTGTTGCGCCAACATAGCTGCCTCAGCCTGGTCAGTGCACGACTGCCACGCTAATCGCTATGCCTCAACACGCCCTTCTGTCGTTTCAACGGTAGGCCGCCTTTTTCCGGCCCGTACACAAAAGGATTTCCCATGACCATGCTCAACGATCCGTCGACCAAGTACCGCGCGTTTCCAACCATTGATCTGCCTGATCGTACTTGGCCGTCAAAGACTATTACTACAGCGCCTATCTGGTGCAGCTCCGACTTGCGCGACGGTAACCAATCGCTGATCGAGCCGATGGATGCGGTTAAAAAGCTGCGTTTCTGGAAGACTCTGGTTGCAGTCGGCGTGAAGGAAATCGAAGCGTCGTTCCCGGCTGCATCGCAGACCGACTTTGATTTCGTGCGTACGCTGATCGAAGGCAATCACATCCCGGATGACACCACCATTCAGGTGCTGACCCAAGGCCGTGAAGACTTGATCGCGCGTACTTTCGAATCCCTGCGCGGCGCGAAGAAAGCCATTGTTCACCTGTATAACGCCACCTCGCCTTCCTTCCGCCGTATCGTCTTCAACCAAGACAAAGAAGGCGTGAAAGAAATCGCGGTGAGCGCTGCCAAGCTGTTCGTCAAGTTTGCCGCCGAGCAGCCAGAGACGCAGTGGACCTTCGAATACTCGCCGGAAACCTTCAGCGCCACCGAACTCGATTTCGCCAAAGAAGTCTGTGATGCGGTCATCGAAGTCTGGAATCCAACGCCGCAGAACAAGGTCATCCTTAACCTGCCGGCGACCGTGGAAGTGGCGACGCCTAACATTTACGCCGATCAGATTGAATGGTTCGGCCGTCATATCAATCGCCGTGACAGCGTGTTGATCAGCCTGCACACCCACAACGACCGTGGCACTGGCGTTGCGGCTACCGAGTTGGGCCTGATGGCGGGCGCCGACCGAGTTGAAGGCTGCCTGTTTGGTAATGGCGAGCGCACCGGCAACGTCGATCTGGTCACAGTGGCACTGAACCTGTACACCCAAGGCATCAACCCTCAGCTGGACTTCTCCGACATCGAC
>NZ_JAMFRV010000253.1 GCF_026224925.1 Pseudomonas sp.
GCCGGGATTCGGCTCGCTGAGCATCAAGTTGCGCGGCATATAATCGCGGTGCACCAGCACCTTGGGTTGCGCCAGCGCGCTGTCGATCAAACGATCACTGACGCGCTGCCACATCGCTAACTGCGCCGCGTCCATCTCGATGCCCAAATGACGACTCACGTACCATTCAGGGAACAGCTCCAGTTCACGACGCAACAATGCCACGTCATAACTGGGCAATGGCGCGTCCATCGGCAACTGCTGGTAAGCCAGCAGCGCGTCGAATGCATCTGCGAACAATTGATCAGCGTTTTCCTCGTTGATCACATCGAGATAGGTCTTGCGACCCAGGTCATTAAGCAAAAGAAAGCCATGCGTAAGGTCTTCGGCATAAATTTTCGGAACATTAATTCCTGATTTACCTAATAAATCTGCGATATCAACGAACGGTTTGCAGTTTTCCTGGGGTGGAGGCGCATCCATGACAATAAAAGTTCGACCAGCACCCTCCCAACGAAAATAACGTCGAAAACTCGCATCACTACTGGCCGCAGTCAACGTGGCCGGGGGTACGACGCCCCAATCTTGAGCTGTAAACAGCGCTGGTAATTGCTCATCAAGCCAAAGTTTCAGGCGTTGCAGGCGTACATCTTGATCTGGCATTACAAGGGTCTCCGACGGCGCTAGCCGTCAAGCGGGTCATGCTTTATTATCCGACATCTTTTTCAGCCCATCGAGAGGCGTGCGGCCCCCCCGCGGGCAGATGGCGCGCAGGAAGCCCGGATTAATAAGATGGCATTGAAATCCCACGCATTTCGTAAAAAATTTCCGTTGCTCGTAACCGGCAGTCTGCTGGTGATGCAACCTTTAGCCACTCAATTCGCGGTTGCCGCTGAACAGTATGACTGTTCAGTCTCTGCTGCGGGTGCTTGGGATTGCGCGCCGAAAGTGAACGCAGTTCAACTGCCACCGCGCCCCGTGCATAGCGTGGACGGTATCAGCACGAACGGCCAAAGCGCGCCGGACAGCGGCTCGACGGGTGGCGAAAAAGCCCCCATCACGCTCGTTACCCAAGCCAAAGGCTATGGCCTGAAGTCGCGTAGTGCTGACTACAGCCACCTTGATTGGGTTCCTCGAGAAAAACTTACCCCTGCGCAATTGGCTGAAACCGGCCCTTATTGCTCGGGTGCGTATGTCGAGCCCATCCGTCCCGGAATGAACGACCAGACGAAGATGAACGAAGCGCCGATGTTTGTCGGTGCCAAGGCGTCTCGTTATGAGCAGGAAGCTCAGGTCGCAACCCTGGCCGGTGACGTTGTATTGCGTCAGGGCAGCATGCAAGTGCAGGCCCAAGAGGCCAGCCTGCATCAGGCAGAAAACCGTGGCGAACTGAACGGCGATGTCCGTCTGCGTCAAAACGGTGCTCTGATCGTCGGCGACCACGCCGAGATTCAGCTCGACACGGGTGAAGCCCAGGTCGACAACGCTGAATACGTGATGCACAAGTCCAACGTGCGCGGTAGCGCTCTGTACGCCAAGCGTGCCGAGAACGCGATCATCCGCCTCAAGGATGGTACGTACACAACGTGCGAACCCAACAGCAACTCTTGGGAAATCAAGGGTAATAACATTACGCTGAACCCGGCCACCGGCTTCGGTACAGCGACCAACGCCACCCTTCGGGTCAAAGACATACCGGTGTTCTACACCCCGTATATCTATTTCCCGATCGATGACCGTCGCCAGTCAGGTTTCCTGCCACCGACCGTTTCCAGTGGCGGCAAATCCGGCGCCATGCTGGTCACACCGTATTACTTCAACTTGGCACCGAACTACGATGCTACGTTGTACCCGCGCTTCATGACCAAGCGCGGCGAGATGATCGAAGGCGAATTCCGCTACATGACCAAGTCAAGCCAAGGCACCATTGGCGGCGCGTACCTCAACGATCAAGATAACGAACGTGAACTGCAGACGGACGCCAAAAGCACCCGTTGGATGGTCAACGTGCAGGAGAAAAGCGGTCTCGACTCACGCTTGTCGACCGACATTGATTACACCGACATCAGCGACCCGTATTACTTCCAGGATCTGGACAGTGACGTGCTGGGCGTCGAGAAGCGCGACTACATCAACCAGCAGGGTGCTGTGAACTGGCGTGGCGATAATTACACCGCGCGCTTGAACTTGCAGGCTTACAAGCTGGCGACTGTTTCCGACATCACCCCGTACAACCGTCTGCCGCAGATCACCTTTAATGGTGCGCTGCCGTATCATCCGGGCGGTTTGAATTTCAACTATGAAACTGAAGCTGTTCGGTTTGAACGCAGCCTGCAAACCGGTAATTACCTTGACGAAGATGGCGGCCCGATTAATGCGGACGGCACAGTCGGTACTCCAAGGCTAGATAACAACGTCACTGGCCTGGCTCGAGCAGAAGGCGACCGCCTGAATCTGGCGCCGTCGATGAGCTTACCGATGAACTGGACGTACGGCTTTGTAACGCCGAAGCTTAAATACGTTTATACCAAATATGATCTGGATCTGAGCGGCTTCGGACAGGACCAAATTATTGCAGCCCAAACAGCTGCTACGCCGAGCAACCCATACCTTGGTGGTGAGTTCAAGAGCTCTATAGACCGTAGCATCCCGGTCTTCAGTGTCGACAGCGGCTTGTACTTCGACCGAAACACCCAATGGTTTGGCAAGAACTACCGCCAAACCCTGGAACCGCGCCTGTACTACCTGAACGTACCGTACAGAGATCAGAGCGACATTCCGATCTTCGACTCAGGTGAAACAACGTTCAACTACGCCTCGCTGTTCCGCTACAACCGCTTCGTCGGCTCCGACCGCATCGGTGACGAGAACAAACTGTCGCTGGGCATCACCAACCGCTGGATCGAAGACAATGGCTTTGAACGCCAGACCTTCAGCATCGGTGAGGCCATATACTTCAAGGATCGTAAAGTACAACTGCCGGGTATTGATTACGCTACTCGCGCCGATGCTACTTCCGGCCGCTCGCCGTACGCCCTTGAATACGCTTATCGCTTCAACAAAGACTGGCGTGCAACGTCCGATTTCAACTGGGATCCGGACAGCAAAAAAACCCGTTCCGGCAGCGCGATGATGCACTACCAGCCTGAAGACAACCCTAACAAGGTAGTCAACGCCGGTTTCCGCTATCGCAATGACCAGGTTCGCTACGACCAGACCACCGGTAAGTGGGTCGTGGGCGGTGGTGACCTCGGAACCCCAGGGCAACCGGGCTACATCAAGGACTACTACAGAATCCAGCAGCATGATTTCTCGGTCATCTGGCCTATCGTTCCAAAGTGGAACGTGATCAGCCGCTGGCAGTACGACTACAACCGCAACCGTACGCTTGAAGCCTTTGGTGGTTTCGAATATGACAACTGCTGCTGGAAGCTGCGTTTGATCGACCGTTACTTTGTTGATTACGACGAGTTCAGCCAGGACGTAGGTCAGAACGAAAAAGGCGACCACGGCATTTTCTTACAAGTGGTGTTGAAGGGACTTGGTGGCGTTGTTGGCCAAAAAGTTGAAAGCTTCCTCACCAAAGGCATCCAAGGTTATCAAGAACGTGAAGACCAAGCTTTCTAACTGTCTGCGCCCATTGATGTTGGGCGCGTTACTCTTGAGCACCGCAGCGCATGCTGAGGTGCAGCCCCTCGACAAGGTCGTGGCCATCGTCGATAACGACGTGATCATGCAGAGCCAACTGGACCAACGGGTTCATGAAGTGCAGCAGACCATCGCCAAACGTGGCGGCGGTGTGCCGCCGGCGAACGTGCTGGATCAGCAAGTACTGGAACGTCTGATCGTTGAGAATCTTCAACTACAAATAGGTGATCGCTCCGGTATCCGGATCACTGACGAAGAGCTGAACCAGGCAGTCGGTACCATTGCTCAGCGCAACAACATGTCTGTGGACCAATTCCGCGCGGCCCTGACTCACGATGGCTTGTCTTATGAAGACGCTCGTGACCAGATCCGCCGGGAAATGATCATCAGCCGTGTACGTCAGCGTCGGGTAGCTGAGCGCATCCAGATTTCCGAACAAGAAGTGAAAAACTTCCTGGCCTCGGACATGGGCAAGATGCAAATGTCCGAGGAATATCGCCTGGCCAACATTTTGATTGCCACTCCGGACAGCGCCTCTTCAGACGCTATCCAGACAGCGAACAAACAGGCTCAGGAGATTTACCAGCAGCTCAAACAAGGCGCTGACTTCAGTCAGTTGGCCATTGCCAAGTCCAAAAGCGATAACGCGCTGGACGGCGGCGACATGGGCTGGCGCAAAGGTGCTCAACTGCCACCGCCGTTCGACAGCATGCTCAGCAGCATGGCTGTTGGCGACATTACCCCGCCTACGCGCACTCCCGGTGGCTTCATTATCTTGAAGCTGGAGGAAAAACGCGGTGGTCAGGGTCAAGCGCAGATGAAGGACGAAGTTCATGTCCGCCACATCCTGATCAAGCCAAGCGAAATCCGCAGCGAAGACGAGACTCATCGTCTGGCTCAACGCCTTTACGAGCGCATCAAAAACGGCGACGACTTTGGTGAGCTGGCGAAAAGCTTCTCCGAAGATCCAGGCTCGGCGCTCAACGGTGGCGACCTGAACTGGGTCGACCCGAACCAACTGGTGCCGGAATTCCGTGCAGTCATGGCGGACAGCCCAGTAGGCGAGCTATCCAAACCGTTCAAGACCACATACGGCTGGCACATATTGGAAGTTCTCGGCCGTCGCGCTACAGACAGCAGCAGCGAAGCCCGCGAAGAACAAGCCAAGACTGCGCTGCGTAACCGTAAGTACGACGAAGAGCTGCAAACCTGGCTGCGTCAGATCCGTGACGAAGCCTACGTTGAGATTAAGCTCCCTGCTGCTGATCAGCCCGACCAGGCTGACCAGGCTACAAAGTGAAAGCAAAGCGCTTCGCTCTGACACCCGGCGAGCCGGCCGGTATAGGTCCTGACCTGTGCCTGCTACTCGCCTCGCACCCTCAGCCGCACCCCCTGATTGCCATTACCAGTCACGACCTGCTCCTTGAGCGGGCCGTGCAGTTGGGCGTGGCGGTCAACTTGCTGCGCGTAACGCCTGATGCCTGGCCAGATACGCCTGCCCCGGCAGGCAGTCTGTATGTGTGGGACACACCGCTGAACGCGCGTGTGGTTGCTGGCGAGTTGAATACGGCCAATGCGGCGTTCGTCTTGCAGACGCTGACCCGCGCCGGCCAGGGCTGCATTGACGGCGACTTTGCCGGGATGATCACCGCCCCGGTACACAAGGGCGTGATCAATGACTCCGGCATCGCTTTTTCAGGCCACACCGAATTCCTGGCCGATCTGACTCACACCGAACAGGTTGTGATGATGCTTGCCACGGGTGACTTGCGCGTGGCCTTGGTGACCACTCACCTGCCCTTGCGCGACGTCGCCGATGCGATAACAGCAGAACGCCTTGAACGGGTCACGCGCATCTTGCACGCCGACCTGGTTAACAAGTTCGGCATCGCCAAACCGCGCATCCTGGTCTGCGGGCTCAATCCCCACGCCGGAGAAGGCGGTCATTTGGGCCATGAAGAAATCGACATCATTGAACCTACTCTGGAGCGTCTGCGCAGCGAGGGCTTGGATTTACGGGGCCCGCTGCCTGCCGACACTCTGTTCACCCCCAAATATCTGGAGCACTGCGATGCAGTGCTGGCGATGTACCACGACCAGGGTTTGCCTGTACTGAAGTACAAAGGTTTCGGCGCCGCCGTCAACGTCACCCTCGGCCTGCCGATCATCCGTACGTCGGTGGATCATGGCACCGCGCTGGATCTGGCGGGCAGTGGCAAGATCGACACCGGCAGCTTGAAGGTCGC
>NZ_JAMFRV010000254.1 GCF_026224925.1 Pseudomonas sp.
ACCACCCACTTCAACACCGTTTTCGCCCATGGCATGTGGGGGGGCGCGCTGATTTCGGCATTGATCGGCACGCAGCTGCCGGGGCCGGGTTCGGTGTCCTTGGGGCAAACCCTCAAGTTCCTCGCCCCGGTACGAATCGGCGACACGCTGAGGGTCTCAGTGATTGTCACCGCTCGCGACGAAGCGCGGCAGCTGCTGACGTTGGCCTGCACCGGCACCAATCAGGAAGGCGTGGTGGTGCTGGAAGGCGAATCCCTGGTACACGCTGCCAGTGAACATATCGATGTGCATCGGGTCAGCCTGCCTGGTATCGAACTGCGTCACAGCGCCGACGGCCTGAATCGCTTGTTGCAAGCCTGCCAGACGCTGGAACCGATCCGCGTAGCCGTGGTGCATCCTTGCGACGAAGTGAGTTTCGAGGCCGCCCTCGATGCCCGCGATGCAGGGTTGATCGATCCGATCCTGATTGGCCCAAGAGCCAAACTTGAAGCGTTGGCGGTCAAGGGAAACCACGAGATTGGCGGTTTAACTATCGAAGACGTGCCTCACAGCCACGCCGCCGCCGTTCGGGGCGCGGAAATGGCTCGCGATGGTCAGGTCGAAGCCTTGATGAAAGGCAGCCTGCATACCGACGAATTGATGTCCGCCATAGTCCCGTCGGCGGCGCAACTGCGTACCAAGCGACGGATCACCCACTGCTTCGTGATGCAGACGCCTTTTTATCCACGCCCTTTTATCATCACCGATGCAGCGATCAACATCGTGCCGACCCTGGTCGAAAAAGTGGACATCGTGCGCAACGCCATCGGTCTGGCGCATATCCTCGGCGTGAGCAATCCCAATGTAGCGATCCTGGCTGCCGTGGAAACGGTGAACGCCAACATGCCCGCCACCCTCGATGCAGCCGCGCTGTGCAAGATGGCTGATCGCGGCCAGATCACTGGCGCGGTCCTCGACGGACCGCTGGCGTTCGACAACGCTATATCCCTCGCGGCGGCGCGTATCAAGGGCATTCACTCACCGGTTTCAGGTAAAGCCGACATTCTCGTAGTCCCTGATCTGGAAAGCGGCAATATGCTCGCCAAGCAACTGGAATACCTGGGTGGGGCCTCCAGCGCCGGTATCGTACTCGGCGCCAAGGTGCCGATTGTCCTGACCAGCCGCGCCGACTCCCGAGAGGCGCGCATCGCGTCCTGTGCCATCGCCGCACTGGTCGCCCACCACTATCGGGTAACGCCGCCATGAGGAGGTCTTTTTGAAAACTCTCAATATCTGCGAAAGCGTGTTCTGGCGACCTTCCTTCGGGCTCAGCCTGCGGAACTCGACCCACTGATCAACCACCCCTTCAAAGGTATGCTCGAGTTTTTCTGAGGATGGTGATGGTGATGGAATTCAGTGGAATTCCATAGGGCCATAATTGGAGCGGGAAACGAGACTCGCATCTAGCGTCCTAACCATTGAAACCTAAGGGGTTTATTTTATTCATGAAGCAGGAAAAGACGACGGATGATCCTGGGACGCTCAATAGACAGCGCCCTTCACTCCGTATGGAATCGGCACACCACATTCCGCTGATGGTCGGCGAGACTGTTCAATTTCGCGCTGGCTTCTGATGCTTGATCCATTCCTTGTGTTACCGCCGTGGCTCCTGCATCGATATTCGTGATGTTCTGCTGGATTTTTTCGGCCACCGCCGCTTGCTGCTCGACCGCACCGGCTATCTGCATATTCATATCGGTAATCACCGAGACCGCCTCGACAATCCGCTCCAACGCCTGACTGACCTGTGCCGATTGTTGCACGCTGTGGGCAGCCTGTTTCTGACTGAACTGCATAGCATCGACCGCCTCCTGCGTGCCGCGTTGCAATTGCTGGATAAGTCCCTGAATTTCTCCAATAGCATTTTGCGTTTTGCGCGCCAGACTCCTGACCTCGTCTGCGACCACAGCAAAACCTCGACCCTGCTCCCCGGCCCTAGCGGCTTCAATAGCCGCATTCAGGGCAAGCAGGTTGGTCTGCTCGGCAATTCCACGGATCACCCCCAGGATTGCGCCGATATTTTCGCTCTCGGTGGCCAGTTTCCTGACTGTCTCTACAGCATGGGTAATGTCCACTGCCAGGGCTTGCACCGAGGCAGTGCTTTGCAGAACAACCTGAGTACCGGCGGACGCTTGATGATCCGCGCGCCGTGCTGCACTCGATGCAGACGTCGCGTTTTGCGCGATTTCCTGTGTGGTGGCGGTCATCTCATTGATGGCAGTGACCACCTGGCCAATCTCCGCAGTCTGTTGTTGCATGACGCCCCGAGTGCGTTCAGCGATGCCGGCACTTTCAGAAGCTGAATCATTGACTTGATGCACCGACTGCACGACCTCATGAATCAGCCTTTGCAGCGTATCCAGGAAGGTATTGAGCCCTTTTGCAATGGCACCTGACTCGTCGCGGCGTTCACTGCGCAAGCGCAACGTCAGATTGCCGCCCCCTTTGGCAATGTCGTCCAGCATGGCCACCATCTGCCGTAATGGGCGGGCAATGCCGTAGCCCACGAACCACATGACCAGCACCCCGCCGATCGCGATCAATAGACCGATCAGCCCCATGTGGACTAGGCCGCGTTTCTGCTGGACCTGCATATCCGTCTTCAACACGCTCAAGTCGCGCTCAACGATATCCAGTGGCAAACGAATCATCAGCGTCCAGTGGGTTCGGCTATCCCCTACGGCAAACGGAAGAAAGAGCTCGACCAGGTTACGTTGGCGATCAAGGTTGAAGATTGGCTCACCCGCCACGCGCCCCAATGCCGCGAGCTCATCTGAGTTCAGCAGGCTGGCGGCGGGCTGGGTAATCAGTTGAGGATTCTTGCTGTAGGCGATCAGGTGGCGGTTCTGGCCGAACAGGGCTACCTCAGCAGCGCCGTCATACAGTGCCCGACTCGCCCTCGTGACCAGCCCCTGAATGAAGTCCACCGAAGGCGCGTCTGCGGCAACCCCGACAAACTGCCCATGGACCGTTATCGGAACCGAAAAGATCGGCAGCAAGGTCTTGTGGCCCTCACTCTCATAAACCCGCGGGTCCAGCACGCACAGTGACTGGCCTTCTTTCGGGCAAAGGTAATACTCACCTTGACGATAACCCTCCGGGGCCGGCGTGGTGCTCTCCATATCGGTCATCGGGACCAGCAGAGGACCCTCGGGAGTACGGACCCAGGCCGGTAAAAATCGCCCCTCGGCGTTATGCCCTGGCTGCCCGCGGTAGGTCGCATCCAGCCGATCCATGCCGCCAGGCTCCCAACCGATGGAAACGCTGAGCAGGCTGGAATTACTCTCAAGCAAGCGCTTCAAGGTTGCGCTGAGACTCTCGCGCTTGAGCCCTTCGGCTCCAGAGGCCATCAGATCCGCCAAGTAACGGGGGATGCTCGCCGCATCGCGCAGCTGGGAGGCAATCTGCCCTACCTGCTCGCGGGCGCTGCTCAGCAGATAACTTTCGAGGTTCGTCTGCAACTGGGCCTGTATCCGCTGCTGCACCAATTCCTGGGTCTGCTGGCTGGAATAAAAGGTGAACATCAGCAAAGCCGCCACCGCCAGGATCAAGATACTGCCGGCCAATAACGTGACGGATGTTTGTACGGAGCGAAACTTCATGCTGCCTCCCCAAGCTGTAGCCGATTAATCAGGATCTCGCTGAGGCATCGACCGTGACAACGCTCCGGATTTTCCCGGGGCGTTGTCTTGGTGTACCTCCTTACCGAGCCCTTCAGCGCTCCTTGACTAACTGCGCAAACAAGCTCGTCTCAGGCTTTTTTGCGAAGACCTTCTGCGGCAGCAACAGCCAGGCCAATGCCGGCAGCAGGATCAAGGCGCCGAGCATGTTCACCAGGAACATGAAGGCCAGCAGGATGCCCATATCGGCCTGGAACTTGATCGGCGAGAAGGCCCAGGTCGACACCGCAACCGCCAGTGTCATGCCGGTCAGCAACACCACCTTGCCGGTGAACAGCAGCGCTTGGTAATAGGCCTGGGCCAGGGTGTCACCGGCGCGCATTCGAGCGAGAATCACGCTCAAGACATAGAGCGCATAGTCGATACCGATGCCCACGCCGAGCGCGATCACCGGCAGTGTCGCGACCTTCACGCCCATACCCAAAGCGACCATCAGCGCCTCGCACAGAATCGAGGTGAGCATCAGTGGCAACATCGCACAGAGGGTTGCGCGCCAACTGCGGAAGGTCAGCAGGCATAACAGGCTGACCGCGCCGTAGACCCAGAACAGCATCTCGTGCATGGATTTTTTCACCACGATATTGGTCGCAGCTTCGATACCGGCGCTGCCGGCGGCCAGCATGAATTTGACCTCTGGCACCCGATGCTCGGCGATAAATTTCTCGCTGGCCTCCACCACCCGGTTCAGGGTATCGGCCTTGTGATCAGCCAGGTAAACGTACAACGACAGCATCGAACAGCCCTGATTGAACAGCTCTCGCGGCGCTCGGGTCTGCACCGCACCTAGCGCGCCGTCATTGGGGATCAGTTCGTACCATTTGAAATTGCCTTCGTTGTAACCGGTCGTAGCGATCTTGCTTAGCGCTGCCATGGAGGTGGTCGACTCCACACCCGGTAGTTGCTCCAGCTGCCAAGCCAACGCATCCACCGCGGACAGACTGGCGTAGCGAGTGCACTGATCTTCCGGGGTTTTGATCATGACCACGAAAATATCTGAGCTGGCCGCATAGTTGCGGGTCATGAACAGCGCGTCGCGGTTGTAGCGCGAGTCGGCCCGTAACTCTGGAGCGCCGGGATCGAGATCGCCGATCTTCAGGTGCAGGCTCACGGCAAAACCGAACGCTGCCAGCAGCAGGCCGCCAAGCATGGCGCCAATGGCCCAGCGCCGTTGAGTGAACCTATCGAGAAAGCGCCACAACGGATGCTTGATCTGCGCCTGTAGCTCTGCGGTTTCCGTACTCAGGCTGCGTTGCGCCGCTGCTGAGCTGACACCGATATAGCTGAGCAGGATCGGCAGCAGAATCAGGTTGGTGAAGATCAGCACCGCCACACCGAGGCTGGCGGTGATCGCCAGGTCCTGGATCACCCGAATATTGATCAGTAGCAACACGGCGAAGCCCACCGCATCGCAGAGCAACGCCGTCATGCCGGCAGCAAACAGTCGACGGAACGTATAACGCGCGGCCACCACCCGGTGGGTGCCGCGACCGACGTCCTGCATGATGCCATTCATCTTTTGCGCACCATGGCTCATGCCGATGGCGAACACCAGAAACGGCACCAACGCCGAGTAAGGGTCCAGCTCATAACCAAGAATGGCGAGCAGACCAAGCTGCCAGAGCACCGCTATCAGCGAACACGTCACCACCACCAAGGTGCTGCGCGCGCAACGGGTGTAGCCATATAGCACCACCACGGTTACCAGTACCGCCACCACGAAGAACAGCAGTACTTGAGTCAACCCCTCGATCAGATCGCCGACGATTTTGGTAAACCCGGTGATGTGAATCTGCAGGTTATCGTTCTGGTACTTGTCCCGCAGGGCTTCCAGTTGCCGGGAAAAATCGCCGTAGTCCAGCGCTTTGCCAGTCTGCGGACTGATGTCGAGCAAGGGCACGAAGATCACACTGGACTTGAAGTTACCGGCCACCAATTGACCGACCTCACCAGAACGGGCGACGTTGGTTCGCACCTGTTCGATACTGGCGACCGAGCCATCGTAATCGTCGGGAATCACCGTACCGCCATCGAGCCCCTCTTCCGTCACAGCGGTCCAGCGCGTGGTCGGGGTCCATAACGACTTCATGTAAGGCCGGTCGACCCCCGGCAGCAGATAGAGCTCGTCGTTGAGTTTGGCCAGAGTGTCGAGGTAGTCCTTGTTGAAGATGCTGCCCTGCTTGACCTCCACGGCGATCCGCAGCGAGTTGCCCAGGCCACTCAATTCACTGCGATTCTCCAGGAAGTTGGCGACATAGGGATGACCCGTAGGGATAGTCTTCTCATAACTGGCGTTGATGCCGATTCGCGTGGCTTGCCAACCGAGCACCAGAGTCACCAACAGACACAGCAGGATCACCAGCGGTCGATGATTGAAAATCGCCCGCTCGGCGAAGTTGCCCGACGTCTGGTCGAAGCCTTCCAGGCGGCCGATCACGGTTTGGTTTTTGTCGTCTTTCAAGTCTGACTCCTGTTGCACGGGCCATGGCCCGATAGCGCTACACCGTGAAGTTTCAAGGTTTGCCGGATGCCCGCGGATCCTGGTCAGCGGCCACGCCACTCAAACCGACGCTGGCCAGACTGCCGTCGACCGCCTGTTGCAGGGCTGCGATCGTCGCGCCGCTGCGGCTCTGACGTTTGTCGAAACTGCGACCCTGGTCATGGCTGAACAAGAGTTCACCGCTCTGGCTGGCCATCAGCAGGCTGCCGTCACGCAACTCGATGGCGCTCGCCAGCGTTGACTCGACGCCAGTGTTTAGGCGCCGCCAACTGTTACCCTGGTCATCGGACCACCAGGCGTTACCGCGTAGGCCATAAGCAATCAAGGCACCGCTGCGGGTGCTGAGCAGACCGAAAAAGCTGCCTTCATAAGGTGATTTCAAAACCTGGAACGAATTCCCGGCATCCGTCGAACGCAACAGCAAACCACGCTCCCCCACCAGCAACATGTCATTGCCCGAAGCACGGATGCCATACAGGTTGAGGCCCTGCGGATTGTCCACATGCCGCATCCACGGTTGCCAGCTTCGCCCCCCGTCGTTGGTGCGGTAGATTTGGTTGTAGGCGCCGACGATATAACCCTGCAGCCGATCACTGAAGTACAGGTCGAGAAACGGTTTGTCCGGTCCGTCGCCCAGCAGACGCCGCGCCTGTTCCAGGCTGCTGGCACCGCCCGGCTGATCGGCATCACGCTGCGCAGCCTGCACCGCCAGCGCGGCGGCACCTTCACCATCGAGCTGTTTGTGCCAGGTTTCACCGCCGTCCTCGCTGTGCAGCACCACACCCAGATGACCGACCGCCCATCCTTGCTCGGCGTCGACGAATTGCACCGCCGTCAGACTAACGCTGACGGGCACACTGGCTTGACGCCAGGTGTTTCCCGAATCGTCTGAGAGCAGCACGATGCCGCGCTCACCGACCGCCACCAGACGCTCGCCGGCCCGGGTCAGCCCGAGCAACACCGCGCGCGGGGCTTTGGCGGTCGCCGGTGCAGGCTGCTGCAACACCGCAAGCGTTGCGGCCTGCGCAACAAGGGGTGTGCTCGCAAACAGACACAACGCCACCACACAGGCCCCCCATCGCAGGCCGAAGCTCGCAACGTTTTTTTGAATGTTCATATCGTTATCCCGCTTGGAAAATTGCAAGCGGCCGCGACGAGCGTCTTGTCCGTCACGGCCTCCCATGGTTCAACGCATGTTTTCGTTGGCCATGGCATCCGGCGTGAAATAGGAGGCCGAAGGTTTCGCGATCTTCTGGTACTGAACTGCCAGGTCGTTGCTCGATGAGTTGAGAAAGTAGGCGCCGGTGTCGAGGTTGTAGCTGCCCCACATGACCTGCGCGGTGAGAGCTGGCAAGTCCGGTGCCAGCAGCGTCAGCGAATACATCTGGCGCCCCAGCTTGCCTTGAGCGTCATACCCGTCGGCCAGCAGGATCTGCCAGGAGTCCTCATCGATGTAGTAGGTCCGACGCGGAACCACATGGCGCTTGCCGGACTTGAGTGTGGCTTCTACCACCCAGACC
>NZ_JAMFRV010000255.1 GCF_026224925.1 Pseudomonas sp.
CATCGAATTCAAGGATCACTACACCATTCAACCCTCGATTCGCTTCACCAGCGTGGACGTCGACTTTGCCGTTGATGGCTTGGGAGAGCGTGGTGAGGCGGTGGACGAAAACTTTGAATATCGCTCTGATAACAACCCCGAATTTTTGACCATGGGCCAGATATCTGCCCTGCATGACGAACCGCAGGCTAAGCAGTCGGTGGAGCTGCCGGTATGACTCCGTTTTCGATTCCTTATGGACGACAGAACATCGACCAGACGGACATCGACGCGGTGGTGGCAGTTCTCAAATCACCGTGGCTGACTCAAGGCCCTACAGTGGAGCGCTTTGAAGCGGCGCTGGCCGAACGTTGCGAAGCGAGGTTTGCCGTCGCGGTGTGCAATGCCACGGCGGCCTTGCACATAGCTTGTCTGGCTGCTGGGCTGGGTTCGGGTGATTGGTTGTGGACCACGCCCAACACCTTTGTTGCGTCCGCTAACTGCGGGCGCTATTGCGGGGCTGAGGTCGATTTCGTCGACATTGATCCACTGACCTGGAACCTGGATGCCGGCGCCTTGGCAACAAAACTCGAAGCCGCAGAGGGTGCCGGAAAACTACCGAAGGTCGTGGTGGCAGTGGCGTTCTCCGGACAAAGTTGTGACATGCAAGCCATTGCTGCGCTGGCTGAACGCTATGGGTTTACCTTGATCGAAGACGCCTCCCACGCGGTGGGCGCCAGCTATCTGGGGCGTCCGGTGGGTTGTGGCGCCTATGCGGCAATGACAGTGTTCAGTTTTCACCCGGTGAAGATTATTACCTCGGGCGAAGGCGGCACGGTGTTGACCAATCGGCCGGAGTTCGCCGAGCGTTTACGTCGCTTGCGCAGTCATGGGATCACCAGCGATCCGGCGCAGATGTCGGTATCTGACGAGGGTGTGTGGGGTTACCAGCAACTGGAGTTGGGCTTCAACTACCGGATGACTGATCTGCACGCGGCATTGGGCCTGTCGCAGATTGCCAGGCTTGATGGATTTATCGCACGGCGCCGTTGGTTAGCCGCTCGGTATGACGAGCTGTTGACCGGTCTTCCTTTGCAGTTACCCAAGGCCCAGGCCGGCGCTGAGTCGGCGTGGCATTTGTACGTGGTGCGGGTGCGGTTCGATCAGCTTGCTTTGACCCAGCGTGAGCTTTTCGATGGGCTGCGGGCAGCGGGGATTGGCGTAAACCTGCACTACATTCCGGTGCATCTGCAGCCGTATTATCGGGAGTCGGGATTCACCGAGGGCGATTACCCGCAAGCAGAGCGTTATTTCAGCGAGGCGATTACGTTGCCATTGTTCCCGGATCTCACGGACGAGCAGCAAGATTATGTGGTCGAGCAACTGCGCAGGTTGATCGGCTAAGCGCTTGGCGGCGACCCATTGATTGAGAGTGATACATGCGTGAATTAAGTCAGCAAGAACACTTCTGGCAGGGCGAGTTCGGCGACCAATACGCAGGTCGTAATCAGGGTAAGCCGCTGATAGCTGCCAACCTGGCGTTGTTTGCAAAAGCACTGGCGCGTACCTCACGGGTCGCAAGCTTGCTGGAGTTGGGCACTAACACAGGCAATAACTTGCAGGCACTGCACCAGTTATTGCCAGACTGTGCGCTGCACGGTGTCGAAATCAATGCGCAAGCGCAGGCTTACGTACAAGCGCTTGAGATTGCCGATGTTTGGCACGGCTCGCTGTTTGACTATCCACAGCAACGCACCTTCGACCTGGCGTTCACCAAGGGCGTGTTGATTCACCTGGCGCCTGAACTGCTACCGGCGGCCTATGCAAAGCTCTATGCCCTGAGCCGGCGCTATATCTTGATCTGCGAGTACTACAATCCGGCGCCGGTTGAGGTCTCCTATCGCGGTAACAGCGGCAATCTGTTCAAGCGCGATTTTGCTGGTGAGATGCTTGATCGCTACAGCGATTTACACCTGCTGGATTACGGCTTCAGCTATCACCGCGATCCGCTATTTCCTGTCGATGACATCAATTGGTTTCTGTTGGAAAAGCGCCCGTGACAACGGTAGCAATTATTCCGGCCCGGGGTGGCAGTAAGCGGATTGCGCGCAAGAACCTCAAATTGTTCAACGGTCAGCCCATGATCGTTTGGTCGATTCGTGCCGCGCTGAAGTGCGGGCTGTTCGATCAGGTGGTGGTCAGTACCGATGACGAAGAAATCGCCTCGGTGGCCAAGGCTCACGGCGCTCATGTGCCGTTCCTGCGCCCGGCGCACCTGGCTGATGATTTTACCGGCACGGCGGCAGTGATTGTTCACGCGTTGACGACGCTGCAAGAGCAAGGTCAGCGTTTCGATTACGCGTGTTGTATTTATGCCACCGCGCCACTGCTGCAAACCCGTTATTTGCGCGAAGGGCTAAGTCTTCTTGAGCAGCGCCCGGATAAGTCATTCGCCTTTTCCGTGTGTGGTTTTGCGTTTGCCGTGCAGCGGGCCTTGGTCCTGAGCGAGCAGGGCGCCTTACAACCGATGTATCCACAGTACCGGGAAACCCGCTCGCAGGATCTACCGGTCGCCTATCAAGATGCCGGGCAGTTTTACTGGGGGCGCAGCGAGGCGTGGTTGCGCGGCGATGTGTTGTTCTCCGAGCAGAGTGTGCCGGTCATCCTGCCTCGGCATCTGGTTCAGGATATCGACAACCAAGAAGACTGGACCCGAGCTGAGTATCTGTACGCCGCGTTACAAGCCGGCGGGGAGTTGGAACCGTGAAGGTTTTGATCCGTGCTGACGCATCCCACGCCATCGGCAGTGGGCATATCGCTCGCTGCCTGACGCTGGCCACGGTGTTGCGCGACAGCGGCGCGCAGGTAAGCTTTGCTTGCCGTGTGTTGTCGGGGCATTTGCTTGATCGTCTAGACGCCCAAGGTTGGACTGCCTACAGGTTACCGGCTGTTTATGCCGAGGAGGGCGATCTTGGTCAAGACATCCAGGCTGCCGTGCCGTGGCAGGCGGATATTGACGCGCTGCAAACTCTGTTACCGGCAGATGAGCGCTTCGACTGGATCGTTGTCGATCACTATGGTCTTGACCAGCGTTGGCAGACGGCTGCCCGGCAATGGGCGCCAAAGATTGCCGCCATCGACGACCTGGCCAACCGCCCCCACGCGGTCGATTTACTGCTGGACCAGAATTTTAGCGGTACGCCCCAGGCTTATGCGTCTTGGATAACCCCCGACTGCCGAACCTTATTCGGCCCGCGCTTTGCGATGATTCGTGATGAGTTCAAGCGTGGCCCGCGGCCTATCAAGGCACAAGCGCTCAGGGTGCTAGTGAACTTTGGCGGCTTCGACGCAGCGGGGGAAACCTGGAAAGCCATGCTGGCGCTGGACGCGTTTCCTGAGCTGGAAGTCGACTTCGTCGCGGGCACCGGCAATCCGCACTGGGCGCAGATGCAAGTCATGGCAGGCGCTCGCTCCGCGTGGCATTTGCAAGCCCATACAGAACGATTTGCCGAATTGATGGCGCAGGCCGACCTGTTTATCGGGGCCGGCGGCGGCACCAGTTGGGAGCGGGCAGCGCTAGGGCTGCCGACGATTTGTATTGCGGTGGCGGCTAATCAACAGGCCAATGCTGAGGCGTTGGCCGCGATTGGTGCGCACCTGTATTTGGGACCCTGCGAAACGGTTTCCGTGGTGGCGTTGCAGCAGGCCATTGCTGTGCTGGTGGCGAATTATGGGTTGCGACACAGCTTTGCCGAGCGCTCGCACCGGCTGGTCGATGGCCAGGGTGCCAGGCGTGTGGCAGCCGCGTTGGCAGGCGAGTGCTTGCAGATAAGACCGGCAACCTTGGCTGATGCCCGCTTGCTTTTCGACGGGCGTAACGCCCAAGCCGTTCGCCACAACTCGGTTCAGTCCCAGCCCATCGAGTGGGGCAATCATTTGGCCTGGTTGACCACCACACTTGCCGATGCCCAGCGTCTGCTGTTGATCGCCGAGGCAGGTGATGGGCCGGTGGGTGTTTTACGCTATGACTTGTCAGGTATTCGGGCGGATGTGTCGATCTATTTGCTTGAAGGACGATTCGGTCTGGGCTGGGGTAGGGCGCTGTTGTTCAAAGGTGAACAATTCGTCAAGTCTCGCTGGCCTCGGCTCTATGCCTTGGACGCTTTAGTCTTACCCGACAATCAGGCCTCGATTAATCTGTTTCGAGAGGCGGGCTATGTTCAAGCTGACTGCCGCTTCGAGCGTGCGCTAAAGGATCACCAGGATGACTAGCTTCAAAATTGGCCAGCGCTCGATTGGTGTCGGATCTGCGCCGTTTGTAATCGCCGAGATGAGCGGCAACCATAACCAGTCACTGGAGGTTGCGCTGCAAATTGTTGAGGCTGCGGCCAAGGCCGGCGCCCACGCCCTGAAGCTGCAAACCTACACCGCCGATACCATGACCTTGGACCTTGATCATGGCGAATTCTTTATCAAGGACCCGGAGAGTTTGTGGGCCGGCACGTCGCTGTATTCGCTGTACGAAAAAGCCCATACGCCCTGGGAGTGGCACGCACCGATTTTTGCCCGCGCCAAAGCCCTTGGCATGTTGGGGTTCTCGACGCCGTTCGATGAAAGCGCTGTGGACTTTCTCGAAAGCCTGGACGTGCCCGCGTACAAGATCGCCAGCTTCGAAAATACAGATTTACCGTTGATTCGCCGAGTGGCCGCTACTGGCAAGCCGATGATCATTTCCACCGGCATGGCCAGCGTCGCTGAGCTGGACGAAAGCGTTCGCGCGGCACGTGCGGCAGGCTGTAAAGATTTAGTCCTGCTCAAGTGCACCAGTACTTATCCGGCTTCCCCTGTGAACAGCCACCTGCGGACGATCCCGCACTTGCGTGAGCTGTTCGGTTGCGAAGTGGGGCTTTCCGATCACTCTATGGGCGTGGGCGTTTCCGTCGCTGCCGTAGCGCTCGGGGCCACGGTCATCGAAAAGCACTTCACGTTGGACCGTTCTGCTGGCGGCGTAGATTCAAGTTTCTCTCTGGAACCGGCTGAGCTGGCGAGCCTGGTGATCGAAACCGAGCGTGCTTGGCAGGCATTGGGCCAAGTGCATTACGGCGTGACGGAAGCCGAGCGCAAATCACTGGTATATCGTCGGTCGCTGTACGTCACTAAGGACATGGCGGCGGGTGAACTGTTCAGTGCCGAGAACGTCAGAGCTATTCGTCCTGGGTTGGGATTGGCCCCAAAACACGGTGAGGCGGTGATTGGCCGAAGGGCTCGTAAGCCGTTGAAACGTGGCACGCCGTTGGGTTGGTCGATGGTCGAATAACCGCTTCCGTCGATCATTCGGCAAAATAGCGTGACCTATGAGTCATAACGGGCATCTTCACTGTATTGTATTGACCGGGGATGACGGCGCCTGGCTCCTGTAAGGGTCCAGTGATAGCCTTTTACTCTCTCTCGTTGTCGCTCCGTGTGGACGGCATAAAATCTCTGTTTGCTGGCACCGTCGCTATTCGGGAGCGGTGTTATGCAGCGGCTCATGATTGGGAAGCCATAATGATTGGCATAAAAAGCATCGCGAGTTACGTGCCCTTGGCTGGCGTCGATAACTACGCACAGGGTGCCAAGTTCGACAAGAACGAAGACTTTATCCTTGGCAAGATCGGTTCTGCATTTTTGCCGCGCAAAGGTGCCGATCAAGAAACTTCGGACCTGTGCGTCGAAGCAGTGAATGCATTATTCGCCAACAATCCGGACCTTAAGCGCGAGTCCATCGATGTGCTGATCGTCGTCACCCAGAACGGTGACGACGAAGGCCTGCCTCACACGGCGGCCATCGTTCAGGACAAGCTGGGTTTGCCGACCACCGTTGCGGCCTTCGATTTATCTTTGGGCTGCTCCGGGTATGTCTACGGCATCTACGCGATCAAGGGCTTCATGGAGGCCACAGGCCTGAAGAATGGCCTGCTGGTCACTGCTGACCCGTATTCAAAAATCGTTGACCCCGATGACCGCAACACCACCATGCTGTTTGGTGACGCCGCCACTGCCACGTGGATGGGCGAAGACGCACCGTGGCAATTGGGTAAAGCCAAGTTTGGTACCGATGGCTCAGGTGCACCGCACCTGAAAGTCACCGACGGTGTGTTTTTCATGAATGGTCGCCAAGTGTTTAACTTTGCCTTGGTCAAGGTTCCTGCACATTTGCACGAGTTGCTCGACGAATCTGGCCTCACGGGCAGCGACATCGACGCTTATTGCATCCACCAAGGCAGCGCAGCGATTGTCGATGCTGTGGCGCGACGCTTTGAAGGCGAGCCAGAAAAGTTCATCAAGGACATGCTTGAGACCGGGAACACCGTGTCGTCGAGTATTCCGCTGTTGCTGGAAAAGCATGTACTGGGTTCGAGCTGGAAACGCGTGGCGATAAGCGGTTTCGGGGTTGGTTTGTCGTGGGGTTCGGCCATTCTTCATCGTCCGTAAGAAACGAGACAGCTAAATAGCGCTCCGGGTGAGGTAACCTTGAGCGCTATTTTTTTGCGCAGCCTTAAGCGGGACAACATGATCAGCGAGGCAGCATGAGTGAACTCTTTCAGCTAAATGCCACAGCCCTTCAGCGTCGCTGGCCGGTGTTATTTTCAAAATTAATGGCCGAAGACCGCAACTCATCTCAAGTTGAATGGGTGCAAGGGCTGAGTTCGACCTTGAGCAGTGCGGGCATCCAACTGACCAGCCGTCATGATCGTGTCGCCGAGGCACGCTTACAGGCGACGACGCTTCCCTTCGAAAGCCCAGTGTTGCACCTGTATGGCACGGGATTGGGCGACTTACAGCAGGTATTGCTTGAGCGTCCCGCCCTAGAGCATCTGCACGTACATGTGCTCAATGGCGCGTTGTTCGCGCAGGTGCTTGAACAGCTGGATCAGACGCCCTGGCTGAGCGATTCACGGGTCGAGCTGTGTTACGCCGCAGACTGCGCGGATATTCAGTTTCCGTTTTTCGCGCTGCCCGCTGAGCTTGAGTTGGCGGATGGCCTAAACGCCAAAATCCGCGATCGGCTGATCAGCGAAGTACACCTGAGTTTCAATAACCGCCATTTTGACCCGCAATCACCCGAGATCCTCCAGCGCCTGCAGGAGAATCTTGAGCGGGTACGCGGCGATGCTGATGTTGCCGAGTTGTTTGATACGCAAGTGGGCCGGGAAATTTATGTGATCGGCACCGGGCCGACACTGGAGCAGCACTTCACAAAACTCCTGGCCATCCGCGCGCAGTCGCCGAGGCCGCTGTTCATCAGCGTCGATACGGCGTATCGGCCGTTGTTGGAACACGGCATCAAGCCGGACTTGGTAGTGACCGTCGATAAAAATATTAGCGTTCGGCACTTGCCGCTAGCGGACTCCGACCTGCCGCTGGTGTACGTGCCCATGAGTGCACCGGACGTGTTACAGGGCTGGAGGGGTAAACGCTACGCCGCTTATTCCGCCAGCCCGATGTATGCAGGGCTGCGTCAGCAGATTAGCAAAGCACAACTCAATGTTGGCGGCAGCGTCATGCACCCGGCAGTGGATCTGGCGGTCAAAATGGGGGCTGCACGGATCACGTTGTTTGGCGCTGACTTCGCTTTTCCCATGAATAAGACCCACGCGGGCTGGAGCGATGGCGACTTGGGCCCCGGCGCGCACTTGGCCACGCATTGGGTGCTCGATGGTCATGGGCAGCGGGTCAAAACGCAACTCAACTTCCGTGGCTATCTGACCGTATTGGAGCGTTACATTGCTGAACACCCGCAGGTTCGCTTTCTGAACAGTAGCCGGGCGGGCGCGATGATCGAGGGCACCACCTATGATCCGGAGTTTTGCCAATGAACGGCGCCGCTGAATTTATCCAGACAGCGCGCCATTGTGCGGGATTGTTTCGGCTGGGGCGTGATGTCGACGCGGCGTTGCGGATGGTCGAGCTATTTACCGTTTTAATGCCCCGTTTTCTTGAACAGCCGCCTGAAGTGCAGCAGGAATGGTTGCGGTTGTTGACGCTGATGTTGTCCTGCCAGGAAACGCGTGACGTGTTGGGATTGGCAGATTATCTGGAATATGAGTTGGTTGACCTGCTGCAAGCTACCGCTTGAATCAAGCTTTCAGATGTCGATCAGCGCACCTTTTCCAACATTTCCTGAATTTATTTAAACGGCTTTTTTGCCAAAAATTAAAACCTTTAAAAATCGACCCTTATAACCAAAACACCCTACATATGTAGGGTGTTTTGACTCTGTAATATCCAAATAATCTTAAAATACCCATTAAAGCCACTTGTTATTTTTCCGATAAACAATTTGTAGGTTTTCAGGCATGCCGGATGCAGCCAGTTTTTTGAAAGCCAGCAGTCTTTATCTTGAGGAATTTCACTATGGCTTTAACCATCAACACCAACGTCGCTTCTTTGTCGGTTCAGAACAGCCTGAGTCTCAGCTCCGATGCGGTGAATACCACGATGTCGCGCCTCTCTTCTGGTCTGCGCATTAACAGCGCCAAGGACGATGCTGCCGGAATGCAGATTGCCAGCCGGCTCACGACTCAAATCAGAGGGATGACCGTCGCCATCAGAAATGCTGGCAACGCCGTTTCCATCGCGCAGACGGTAGAGGGCGCAATGGACAAGTCCGCCAGCCAGCTGCAGCGGATGCGCGAGCTGACAATTCAGGCGCAAAGCGGCAATAACGGTCCTAACGAGCGAATCGCGCTGGACTCCGAATTTGCGCAAAACCTGGCAGAACTGACCCGCGCATCGAAGTCCGTGACCTTCGGCGCGGATTTAAACCTAATGGATGGCAGTGCCGGGACATTGATCTTTCAAGTGGGGGCAAACGCGGGCGCCAACGAAAAAATCAGCCTGACGCTGACCGACGACTACTCATCTGAGGCGATGTTTGTTGCGAGTAAAAATGTAGCGGGGGTGCCGGAAGACGCAACCACTACAGGTTCAAAAGCGATCGTTGCGGGTGAATACACGGCCTTCAAAATTGACGGCAGCGGCAGCCGCAAAACCACGGGTGATGATGTGCTGGAGGCCGCCGCCAAGGATACGAAAGCTGCAGTAGATGTCCTAAAGCAAGAGCTTGCCGCGCTACCCATGCCCGTTACCCCGGCTGCAACGCCACC
>NZ_JAMFRV010000256.1 GCF_026224925.1 Pseudomonas sp.
AGCGGCTGAGCCAACTCAGCGACGAACAGATGACGAAGTACACCAGCAGAACCAGGCTGTAGACGGTGAACGCCGGGCTGACCCCGCTCATGACGGTGGTGCGTTCGATGATGATTTGACCGACCTTGAGAAACTCGCCCACACCGACCAACGCACCTAGAGACGTGGCTTGCACGAGCATGGTCAACAGGCCGGTATACGCCGGAAGGATGGCGCGCATGGATTGCGGCGCGATTACGTGCAGATAGATTTGCCAGGGTCGCAGGCCCAAGGCCCAGGCGCTTTTCCATTGGTGACGTGCCACCGATTCAAGGCCCCCGCGGACGATTTCAATTCCATTGGCACTGCCCCATAACGTCAAGCCAGTGGTCACCGCTGCAAACGGGCTCAAATCGAGCCCCAACATCGGTGCGCCGAAGAAGATGAAGAACACGTTAACGATCAGCGGAATTGACCGAAACAGCTCCACATAGCCATGAATGGTCCAGAACAACAGCCGGTTACGCAGCGTCGCCAACACCCCGAACACCGCCGAAATCAGCGTGGTGAACAGCAGGATGACCAACGCTAGGCGCAGGGTCATCCACAAGCCTTTTAAGACGAAACCCCAGTTTTCTATCAGGAAATTCATCCGTGCCTCACTGCTGGAAAGGTCGTTGCAAGTGCGCCGATAAGCGCCCGGTCAGCAGCGACAAAATCGCGACCAACGTCAGGTACATCACGCAAATCGCACTGAACATTTCAATGGCTCGGAAATCGGTGGCGATACGGTCCACCGCGACGAAGGTCAACTCGGCCAGGCCGATGGCTTGCAGGTAAGACGAGTTTTTCAACAATGAAATCGCTGTATTCAGCACCGACGGCAGGCTGGTCCGAAAGGCGATGGGCAATGCAACCAGACGAAAATATTGGCTCGGCTTAAGACTTAGTGCCTCGCTCGCTTCACGCAAGCCATGTTCAACCGTTGCCAGTCCGCCGCGAATATTTTCCACTTGGTAAGCACCAGCCCATAACGACAGGCACAGCACACCGGACCAGAACAGCGACAGCCCCATCCCCACTGCCGGCAGGCCGTAGAAAATGAAAAACAACTGCACCAGAATCGGTGTGTTGCGAATCAGTTCTACGTACCCCACCACCAACTGCGACAGGACGGGAATTCTCAACGTCCGCACTGCGCCGCCAAGAATCCCGATCAACAGCGACAACCCAATGGCCAGTAGCGAAACCCGTAGCGTCATCAACATGCCATCGAACAACGCCGGCCATTGTGCCCATAGGTAATTGACGTCGAAATCCATAACAGGACGCCCGATCAGAGTGTTTCAACAGGTTTAGCCTGCTCGAAAACACTGAAGTAATAGCTGCGAATATTCTCGGGCACGTAGTGTTCGACCCAGCCGTGGAATAGCTTTTCTTCATGCATGCGGGCGATGGCGGCGCTCAGGTAATCGCGCCATTGTTCTTCATTTTTGCGCACGCCGATGGCGGCATCGGATATCTGGAACGGTACGCCCAACAAGCGTGAGTTTGGATCGTTCGCGACGACCACCACCAGCGTTGCGGCATCGTGGGTGTAGGCGTCGGCACGGCCTTGGCGGAAGGTCTGCAAGGCATCAGCGGCACTGTTCATGCGCAGCGTTTTGACTTCCGGCATATGGTCTTCAAACCACTTGGCTTGTACCGAACCCTTCAACGTGGCCAAGGTTTTGCCCTTGAGGTCAGCAATGGTTTTGATGTCGCTGTTGTTGGCTACGGCAACGTCACTGGCGCCCCACCGATAGGGCACGGTGAAGTCGATGACGCGCTGGCGCTCCGGGGTGACACCCAAGGTCGCGATGAGGAAGTCCACCTTGCGCCCCAACAACTGCGGCACTCGGTTTTCAGCAGTCACGCAGGTAAACGTCACCTTGTCTTTGGAGCCCAACGCCCACTCGGCAACCTTGCGCGACATCTCGACTTCGATCCCGGCGAACTCGCCGTTATTGTCCTGATAGCCGTAAGGAGGCTGATCGCAGCGCACACCAGCACGCAGCTGGCCGGCTTGTTTGATTTCATCCGGGACTGGGGGAAGCTCCGCGGCGTGCAACTGTGATATGGCCGCCATGGACAGGCAGGAGATCACGATGACACGGCTTAGGGATTTGAACGATAACGACATAGTGCCTCCTGGTAACCACACACGGCCCCTGCCAAATGGCAAAGTCACGTAACGAATTCAAGGGCAGAACTGAAAAGATAGGACGGTTGCGTTTGGCGTTGACTCCGCGCTTTCCTCTGTAGGGAGCGTCGTGTCGAGATCAGTTATAAAGCCTCTGGCTCATGTCAACAAATGACAATACAGTAGGCGTCCATACCAATTTGATATGTCATGCCATGAACTTCAAACAAGTCGAAGCGTTCCGAGCGGTGATGTTGAGCGGCTCCATGACCGCCGCAGCCGAGTCGCTGCATACCTCGCAACCCAACATCAGTCGGTTGATCGCGCAGCTGGAACGCAGCAGTGGCTTCAAATTGTTCGAACGCCTCGCTGGCCGATTGTTGCCCACCGACGAAGGTGCCGCGTTGTTCGCTGACGTCGAGCGGGCATTTATTGGTTTGCAAAGTCTGCAGCACTCTGCGCAAAACATTCGTCGCGCAGGCACCGGCAGACTGCGAATCGCCGCGGTGCCATCGTTGTCGCTGACGGTCTTGCCGCAGGTCATTCAACGCTTTCGCCAACAAAATCCTGATGTCGCGATTTCAGTCCACACCAACTATTCGCCCATGGTTGCGCATTGGGCTGCCTCGCAATTTTGCGATTTGGGCTTGGCGTCTTATATGGGCGATGTCACACCTGGGGTTCGCACTGAGCTGATCTGCGACGTGCCTGGGGTTTGTGTTTTTGCCAAAGGACACAGGCTTGGCGCGCTGACCTCGATTGGTCCAGAGGATTTGAAGGGCGAAGAGTTCGTATCGCTGGTGGACAACGACGGAACGCGGGCGCGTATTGACAGGGTCTTCGCCGAACCCAAGGACTACCGAAAACTAAACCTGGAAACACCCTTCGCCGCGACCATCTGCTCGTTGGTGGCGCTGGGGTTGGGCGTCAGTATCGTCAGCCCTCTGGTGGCCGTGGAATACCTGCACATGGGCATAGAAATTCGTCCATTTCGACCACATATTCGCTTTTCCACCTACCTGCTGGTCCCCGCCGACCGCCCGCAAAGCCTGCTCTCACAACGCTTCGGGGTGTTGATCAACGAAATGTTGACGCAAGCGACCAAGGACTGGCAGTGAATATGCAAATACGCTGTAGGAACAGCGATGGCTGCGATAAGGGCCCAAGGCCCTCTACAGGGCTTCGACCGGATACAGATATCTGGACCTGCGGAAATTTGGCTCAACCTTCCAACTCCAGCCCTGCGTTGTAGGCTAAAAACTCACTGGAGAACAGATCCATCAAGCCCCCTCCTCGCTGGGTTTTCGAGCGAATGACCAAAAAACCGGTGTCGATATGAACGCTCAGTGGGCGTACTTCCAGACCACGCCCGACAAAATCCCGTGCCGTATTGGGATCCACAACACAGACACCCAGCCCCCGCGCGACCAGTGCGCAAGCGGTGTAAGACAGGCCGGTTTCGATGCGGATGGTGCGTGGCACTTCAGCGAATGCAAGGTCTACCCCCGCGGCAAACAATGACCCGGAGGCGAGACCGATGAACTGTTCATTGGCTAAATCCTCAGGTTTTAAGACGCTGTGCGCAGTCAATGGATGCCCCTCTGGCAACACCACAACAGAAGCCAGCGGCACCGATTTAATGTCCAGGCCATGCCGATCCAGCGGGCCTTCGGCGTATCCAATGTCGGCTTGACCGGCAGCGATCATTTCTGCCACTAAATGCGACGGCACGCCCAGCAGCGTTACTTGCAATTGCGGCCGCGTGGCAAGGAACTCGGCTAAAAACATCGGCAGTAAGGTATTGGCCACCGCTGGCATGGCGGCGATTCGCAGCGACCCCGCAGTGTGTTGACGTATGCCGACCGCGAGCCGGGCTATCCGCTCCAGGCCAATGAAGGAACGGTCGACCTCGGCCACCAACGCAGTGGCGCCCGCTGTGGGCAACAATTGGTTGCCTCGGCGCTCAAACAGCGCAAACGAGACTGCCTCCTCGAAATCGCGAATCAAGCGAGTCACCGCAGGCTGGGTGATGGCCATCAAGTCGGCAGCGCCGGTCATGCTGCCGGTACGCATCACCGCATGAAACGCTTCGACTTGCCGCAGATTAAGCCTCACTCAAAACTTCCATAACATTTGGTCATTTCGAAACCTTAAAAAGTGATTATGGATCATGCACCAACAATGAGAAATTGGCCCCAGAAAAATTATTAGGCAGCCGCTCAGCGGTGTCCGCGGCATGTCCGCTCTCTTCTTATCTGCCGTAACCGCTGCTCACCCAGGTGAGTCGGGAGCGTTTTGTGTCCTTCTGGCAATTAATGGGTTTTGGCGTAAACGGCTGGGCAGCCGACATGGTGTGGGCGACCGTCATCACCTGCGCCATCGCGTTGTGCGGCTTTTTGCTCGGCGCGGTGATTGGCTGTTTGGGCTGCTGGGCAAAGCTATCGTCATTCCTGTTGCCGCGCCTGGCGGCCGATGCCTACACCACGGTGCTGCGCGGCGTTCCCGATTTGCTGGTGATCTATCTGCTGTACTTCGGCAGCAGCATGGTCCTGACCGACGTGGCGAAATGGTTTGGGGTCAGCGGCTTTTTCGGATTACCCGCCTTCCTCGTGGGCACTGTCGCCATCGGCGTTGTCTCTGGTGCTTATCAGATTGAGGTCCTGCGTGGCGCGTTCGGTTGCGTACCGGGCGGCACCATCGAAGCGGCTCGCGCACTGGGCCTCTCGGGCTGGCGCCTATTGCTGTTGATCATCGTCCCGCAGACATTGCTGCATGCCTTGCCTGGGCTGGGCAACGTCTGGTTATTGGTGCTGAAAGAGTCGGCGCTGATCTCCGTGGTCGGTGTCGTCGAACTGATGCGCCAAGCACAAATTGGCGCCGGGGCCACCCATCAACCGTTCTACTTCTACCTTGCTGCAGGCGCTCTGTATCTGCTCGTTACGCTGCTCAGCGGCCACGGTTTACGCCGGCTTGAACGACGCCTCGCGCGGCCGATGGGGAGAAGCTGATGGATTGGGTCTTTCTGCTCGACTGCTTTCAGCGGCTGCTGCGCGGTTTGCCGCTGACCTTGAAACTGGCCGGTTTTTCCTGCCTCGCCGGCTTCTTTTTGGCGTGGTTGTTGTGTGCCATGCGCCTTTCTGGACGGCGGGTTCTGGACTACCCGGCACGTATCTTTGTCGAGGTCTTTCGTGGCACGCCACTGCTGGTGCAGCTGTTCATTTTCTATTACGGCTTCGGTCAATTCGCTTGGCTGCGCGAGAGCTTCGCCTGGGCTTACCTGCGCGATGCGTACTGGTGCGCATTACTGGCATTGACCCTGAACACCGCCGCCTATGCCAGCGAGATTCTGCGCGGAGGTGTGCTCTCGGTGGCCCGCGGCCCCAAGGAAGCTGCCAGTGCCTTGGGCATGTCGCGTACGCAAATCTGGCGCTACGTGATCCTGCCGCTGGCGTGGAGACAAATGCTGCCCGCCTACGGCAACGAAATCATTCTGATGGTCAAGTCGACGTCGCTGGCATCGATTGTGACTTTGATGGAAGTCACCGGCATCGCCGCCAAATTGATCTCTGAAAGCTACCGACCCGTGGAAGTTTTCCTCTGCGCCGGGGCGATGTACCTAACGCTCAACTTCCTGATTACACGCTGCATCGCACTGCTTGAGTCCCGGATGAACCGGGCTGCAAGGGCGAGGCATTAACGATGAAAAACCATCCGATAACCTGTTGGGGAAATGCCATGTCGTGGAAAGTAGTGCTGGGAAGTGTGCTGGCGGTGTGTTTGACAGGCAACGGGGTTCAGGCGGCTGAGCAGCCGGTGCTGAAGATTGTGACCGAGGGCGCTTACGCCCCGTGGAACTTCATCCGCCCCGGTGGCCAGGTAGACGGCTTCGAAATTGATCTGGCCCATGACCTGTGCGCGCGAATGCAGGTGCGCTGCGAGATCACAGCTCAAGATTGGGACGGCCTGATTCCGTCACTCAATGCTGGCAAATTCGACGCGATTATGGCGGGCATGAGCATCACCGATAAACGCCAGGAAGTGATCGCTTTCAGTCGACCTTATGCGGCGCCGCTGAACAGCTTTTTAGTCATGGACAAAGGCTCGCTGGCGGCATTGCCGGGGGCTCAGGCCGTGATCAACCTGGACCAAAACGAAGCAGGTGCTAAAGCACTAGTCGAACAGATGAAGCCGTTGCTCAAGGGCAAAGTACTGGGCGTGCAAGGGTCCACCACCGCTTCGGCGTTCGCGGCGAAATACCTGTCTGAGATTGTTGAAGTGCGCGAGTACAAAACCGTGGATGCGCACAACCTCGACCTCCTGAGTGGCCGAATTGATGCCGTGCTCGCCAACGCCGTGGTGCTGAAACAAGCCACCGGCCAAGCGGACATGCAGGGCACCAAGATGGCCGGACCTATCTTCGCGGGCGGCGTGTTTGGACCGGGTATCGCGGTGGGCCTGCGTAAAGGTGACAGTGAATTGAAAGCGCATTTCGATCAGGCGATTACTGCCGCAGTGGCCGACGGCACCCTGAAACGCCTCTCGGAAAAATGGCTGAAGCTCGACGTGACACCGATTCAATAACGTCACGAACGCGACACGTGTAGGAGCGGGCTTGCTCGCGATCGACTGCAAAGCAGTCGTACTCCAGCGGATGCAATTCCTCCGGCTAAAACCGGGTTTGGCACTTGGGACCGCTTCGCGATCCATCACGAGCAAGCCCGCTCCTACATTTAATAATTGTTTCATTCAAAAATTGAGTGCTGTCTGAAAGGAGCGGTTTCAATGAGTGTCGACCCGGTAGTGGTCGTTGGCGGAGGGCTGGTGGGATTGGCTGTCGCTTACGGGCTGGCGTGCAGCGGTGCCAAGGTGCGCTTGCTGGATGAAGGCGACCGTGCCTGGCGTGCGGCTCGTGGCAATTTTGGTTTGGTCTGGGTCCAAGGCAAAGGCTACGGGAATCCCGAGTACGCGCGTTGGAGCCGAACCTCGGCGGTCTTGTGGCCGCAACTGGCGCAAGACCTGCTGCATGACACCGGGATCGACGTACAACTGCGTCAGCCCGGCGGTTTTTTGCTGTGCCTGACTGACGCCGAATTGGCTGAAGAAAGCGAGCGCTTACGCTGGCTGCATGAAGCGCTGGATGGCGATTACCCTTACCAACTGCTGGACCCGGTCAGCTTGCGTCGGCGGTTGCCGGGCGTGGGTCCAGACATTGTCGGCGCCTGTTATTCGCCAGCCGATGGCCACGTCAATCCACTGTTATTGCTGCGCGCCTTGAGCGTTGCCGCGCAGAAGCGCGGCGTGGTGGTCGAAACCGGACGCCATGTCACGGGCATCAGCCGAACCAGCGAGGGCTATTGCCTGCAAGGCGAAACTCAACAATGGCTGGCTGACAAAGTCGTGCTATCGGCAGGCTTGGGTAATCAAACCCTGGCCGCTCAGGTCGGGCTTGAGGTTCCGGTAAAACCGAACCGCGGGCAGATTCTGATCACTGAACGTATTGAGCCGTTTCTCGACTACCCCACCAATTACGTGCGGCAAACCGCTGAAGGCAGTGTGCAACTGGGCGATTCCCATGAAACAGCCGGCTTGAACGACGACACCAGCGTCAGCGTCATGGCTGACCTGGCGCGCCGCGCGATTACGTGTTTCCCCCGGCTGGCCGGGATCAATGTGGTCAGGGCCTGGGGCGCATTGCGCGTGCTGAGCCCAGACGGTTACCCGATTTATCAGGAATCCAGCGACTGCCCCGGCGTGTTCGCCGCCACCTGCCACAGCGGTGTAACCCTTGCTGCGGCGCATGCCTATCGGCTCGCCCCATGGATCGCCGGGGGTGAAGCGCCGTCAGGTTTGGAAGTTTTCAGTGATCGACGATTTGCCGTCGTTCCCCCAATAACCGGAGCGAGCCATGTCCAGTGACCCGCTGTTTCGCAGCCTTGAACGCCCAACAGATACTGTCGTCATCCAGTTCGACGGCGTCGCATTACAGGTGCCGGCAACGCTATCGCTTGCCGCTGCACTGATCGCGGCTGGGATTCGCCAAACCCGAACCACCCCGGTCAGCAGCGCGCCACGCACCGCATTCTGCATGATGGGCGTGTGCTTCGACTGCCTGGTGGAGATCGAGGGTGTCTCTCGGCAAGCTTGTCAGGTCATGGTTTACCCAGGCCTTGAGGTGCGCAGTCATCACGCCGGGAACCACCACGCAGGCAACATCGAGGAACGCAGTGATGATTGAAACCATCGAGGTGGTCATTATCGGCGCCGGTCCTGCTGGATTGGCGGCCGCGCGCGAGGCCCGAGCCTTGGGTTTGCAGGTCATAGTGCTCGACGAACAGCACACCCCCGGCGGGCAGATTTATCGAGGCGTGAGGTGTTCGCCAGCGGCACGCCAAGCACTGCTGGGCACTGATTACCAAGCGGGCGCGGCGCTGGTCAGTAAGTTTCTCGCCAGCGGCGTAGATTATGTGCCGGGTGCCAGTGTGTGGTTGATCACCGCTGAACGGCGCGTACATTACCTGGTGGCTGGAAACGCACGCGTGGTCCAGGCGCAGCGGGTAATCTTCTGCTGCGGTGCTTACGAACGTCCGATGCCGATCCCCGGCTGGACCTTACCCGGCGTCATGACCGCAGGTGCTGGCCAAGTGTTGCTGAAAAGTGCCGGGCAAGTGCCGGCCAGCAAAGTGCTGTTGGCGGGAAGCGGCCCGCTACTTTATTTGCTGGCCTGGCAATACTTACAGGCCGGGATAAAAATCACTGCATTAGTGGATACCAGCAGCCGCCGTGATCTGCGCAGTGGATTGCGGCACCTGCCAGCGGCATTGCCCGGTTGGCGGCAATTGGCCAAGGGCATTGGCTACATAAGAGCGATCCAGCGCGCAGGTATTCCCTGGTATCGCAGCGCAACCAAGCTATGCGTTGAAGGCACCACGTCGGCCAAAGCGCTGACCTTTGAAGCCAAAGGTCGCACCCACCGCATCGACAGCGAACTGATTTTGTTGCATCAGGGCATCGTGCCTAATACTCAACCGACACTGGCGCTGGGTGCCAAGCACCGCTGGGATGAAAGCCAACTGTGCTGGATCGCACGACAGGACACCTGGGGCGAACTCAGCGTTCCCGGCTGCTTTATTGCAGGCGACGCAGCAGGTATAGACGGCGCCCAAGCCGCGTATTTACAAGGCCAAGTCGTAGCCATTGGCGTCGCGTGCTCGTTGCAACGTTTATCTGTGCCAGACGCCGAACGTCGTGCGGCACCTTTGCGCAACGCATTGCGACGCTATCGCTGCCTACGGCCTTTGCTGGAAACACTCTATCGTCCACAGGATGAATTTCGCCGCCCCGCAAACGCCACGGTTGTGTGCCGCTGCGAGGAAGTGACCGCTGGCGACATTCGTGGGTATGCCGCACTCGGCTGTATTGGCCCCAATCAGACCAAAGCCTTCGGCCGTTGCGGCATGGGCCCTTGCCAAGGGCGAATGTGCGGCTTGGCCGTCACTGAATTACTGGCTGACGCCCACGGTATGTCGCCGGCGGACGTTGGTTATTACCGTATCCGCCCTCCTCTTAAGCCCATCACGCTGGCCGAACTGGCCACTGAGCACTGATCACTGATCTAAACGCCGACCCAAAACTGACCTAAGGAATGTGTTCCATGAGTTCGATTCAACGCCAAGATAGCAACGCCAAACTCAGCCGTGTGGTGATCCACAACGGCGTCGCCTGGCTGGCCGGCGTGGCTCCCTCTGACTGCACGCAAGACATCGCCGGACAAACGCGCCAGACCCTGGCACGCATCGACGAGGTGCTCGCACTCGCGGGCACGGATCGCCAGCGCTTGTTGTCGGTACAAATCTGGATGTCTGACATGGCCCGCGACGTCGACGCCATGAACGCCGAATGGACCACCTGGTTGGGCGACGCTGGCCGGCCGGCCCGTGCCACCTGCCAAGTAGCGTTCGATGACCCGGACCTGTTGGTAGAGATCATCGTCACCGCGGCCGTTTAAGTTTTGCCAGAAGGCTGCCAGACTGGTCACCAGCCAGTCTTCCAGCCCGCTTTGCAGAGTGCATCATGATTCAGATTCGCCCTATGACCGCCGCCGATTTCCCACGTTTTTGGCCGACCTTTCAGGCGGTTGTCACTGCCCAGCAAACCTACGCTTATGACCCGGCAACCACCGAGGAGCAGGCGCTTCAGTTGTGGTTGCATACACCGCTACATACATTGATCGCCGAAGAAGACGGCGTGTTGCTCGGCAGTTATTACCTCAAAGCCAATGCTGCCGGTCCCGGCGGCCACGTCAGTAATTGTGGCTACATGGTCAGCGAGGCCGCCCGCGGGCGTGGTGTCGCTCGGCTGATGTGCGAGCACTCCCAGCAACTGGCCCGCGACAGCGGCTTCCTGGCCATGCAGTTCAACTCGGTGGTGGCAAGCAACGAAGTGGCCGTCGCGCTGTGGCACAAGCTTGGTTTTGAAACCGTCGGACGCCTGCCCCGTGCCTATCGGCATGGGCAATTGGGGCTGGTGGATTGCCTGGTGATGTTCAAATGGCTGGCAGAGCCTGTCGAAAAACCGGCAGCGCCACGCGCCCAATTGATTGGTCGCAAGAATATTGAGTCGGTGGTGTCGCGTCCGCGGCGTGGTTAATCCGCTGATCCAGCGCCACACCGCGGTTGCTGCCTTCCCGAATGAATTCGGTCCCACAATGGATTGCAGTTCAGCCTGTGGGACCGAACTTGTTCGGGAAGCAGACAACGCGGTACATCAGACAGACCGAGGCGTGGCATTCGCGAACAAGTTCGCTCCCACCGGATGTCCAATTACCGCGGATCTAGCGCCTAAAGATTCACAACTTTTCAGAGCTTTTGGCATCGTATTGACGAGCGCGGCAGAAATGCATAGCGCATTGTTCTCGATGACGACCTTCTAAAATGCTTTTTAAAAGGAAACGCTGAATGCCCTCTCTCTTTGATCCGTTGAAAATTGGCACGCTCTGGGCACCTAACCGCGTATTGATGGCGCCTTTAACCCGTGGTCGTGCGACCCGTGAGCATGTGCCCACCGAGTTGATGATCGAGTACTACTCGCAGCGCGCCAGTGCTGGCCTGATCATCACTGAAGCCACCGGTATCAGTCAGGAAGGCCTTGGCTGGCCTTATGCGCCGGGGATCTGGAGCGACGAGCAAGTCCATGCCTGGAAACGCGTGACAGATGCCGTTCACGAGCAAGGTGGGCGCATTGATTTGCAACTGTGGCACATGGGGCGCATCGTTCACCCGAGCTTTCTTGGCGGTGCGCAACCAGTGTCATCTTCGGCGACTACCGCACCGGGCAGCGCGCACACCTATGACGGCAAGCAACCCTATGCACTGGCGCGGCCGTTAAGCATTGATGAGATCAAACGCCTACTCGATGACTACGCCAAAGCAGCAACCAATGCGATGGCTGCAGGGTTTGACGGGGTAGAAGTTCATGCCGCCAACGGCTACCTGATCGACCAATTCCTGCGCGACAACACCAATTTTCGCAAGGACGAGTACGGCGGCTCCATCGAGAACCGCATTCGCCTGTTGGTTGAAGTCACTCAGCGGGTAGCCGATACCATCGGCGCGGAACGCACCGGGGTACGTTTGTCGCCGAACGGTGATTCCCAAGGCGTCAATGACAGCAACCCAGAGGCACTGTTTAGCGCCGCAGCCGCTGCGCTGGATGAAATTGGCATCGCTTATCTGGAACTTCGTGAACCGTCCTTCACCGGCACGTTCGGCAAAGCTGATCGTCCTCCGGTGCATCCAGTGATTCGCAAGGCCTTCAGCGGCGCATTGTTTTTAAACTCTGATTACACTTTTGCACGCGCCCAGGCGGCGCTGGCTGCAGGCGAAGCCGACGGCATCGCGTTCGGTCGGCCGTTTCTGGCCAATCCGGACCTGCCGTATCGGTTCGCCAAAAACTTGCCGCTCAACGAAGACGTCATGCAAACCTGGTACAGCCAGGGGCCACAAGGCTACGTCGACTACCCGACTGCTGAGGACTGAAAGGTCATTGTTGGAAAAAACGGGCTGATTTAATCAGCCCGTTTTTATTAGAACGCTTCCTTGTATGGCCTCAGATCCAGCTCTTGGGTCCAGGCGCTGCGCGGTTGTGTGTGCAAGTACCAATAGGCATCGGCAATATCTTCCAGGCCTAACGAACCGTCATCACCCAGTTGTTCCAAACGCTGTGGCGCATAACTGCGCATTCGTTCGCCATTGATTCCGCCGTCGATGATCACGTGGGCGACGTGCACGTTAAGCGGCCCAAACTCTCGGGCAAACGTCTGGCTAAGCGAGCGCAACCCGGCTTTTGCCGCAGCAAACGCCACGAACGGAGGCTTACCGCGCAGTGAGGCGGTGGCGCCGGTGAACAACAGCGTGCCGCCGCCATTGTCCAGCAACACACGTGTTGCCTCACGACCGAACAAGAAACCGCCAAACGTAGACGCACGCCACGTTTGCTCGAACAACTCGGCGCTCAGTTCCAGCGTGGGCGCCGCTACCGAATTGCCTACGTTGAAAATGGCGACCTTCAATGGCCCTAGGGTCTTGATGTGTTTAACAGCCGCTAGAATGTCGGCTTCGCTGCCGGCATCCCCGGGCAAGGCCACCGCTTGACCACCTTGAGCCTGGATGTCATCGACCACAGCCCGCAATTTTTCGGGGCTGCGGCCACTGACCACGACCTTATAACCGCCTTGGGCGAAGCGCCGAGCCAGTGCAGCGCCAAGGCCGGCAATGGCGCCCACACCGTTGATCCAGACGACTTCTGAGGATTGAGAAATGGTCATAAAAGACTCTTGATGGGAAGGATTCGCTTCAATCTACCCATAAGATGATGACTACGATAAGAACACTGGCATCTAAGGTTATGCCCGAACTTGAACTGCACCCCATCCCGTCATCAATGAATCGAGTACAGGCGAACCTCGGTATCACCGACTTTCAATTCTTTCTCTTTGGTCCAGTCGTTCGGGATCGAGCGGAAGTCATCGGGCGGATAGCTGCCGCTGACCAACCACACTCGGCCTGTGCCTTTGGGTAACACTTGCAGACGATCGACGTAGATTTTATCCGCGCTCTCATCGACCAATGTGCCGAACCCGTAGGCATTCGGACGTCCCGAGCCGCCATCCGGCAAAGACGGGGTGTAAAGCAATGGCTCCGCGCCGGTCTTGTTGTAGTAGACGTAACCGAAATACCAGAACAAATCACTGACCACTATACGATCGCCGGCGACGTAGTTCTGATTCACGTAGTTGACCAGCACGTCGAACTGATCGGCATCGACGCTGTAATTATTGCGCAACCCGTCCATTTCCAGTCCCAGCACCGCGACCAACAGGCCGATGGCCAATACCCGGAAGCGCCGTTCAAGTTGATCGATGGCAACCGCCAGCACCAGCGGCAAGCCAATGGCGGCAAACATCAAATAACGCTCGACCAACAGCGGCGTCACGAAGGACACCGCAAAAATCACCAGCACCGGCAGGAACGTGTACGACACCAGCAGTGTGTTGAACCGAAAATGACTACGGTCACGCAAGAAAACCACAGCCGCTGCTGCCGCGATCATCAGTGGCATGAGCACGTACAGCGGAAGCCAGACGTCAGTGCCGTCTTTCAAGGTCATGAATTGCCAGATCGCCGAGGGCAAAGAGCCCAGCGTGACCGGTGGAATCCAACCTACATCGCCGCCCACCCGCAACTGATCCAAGTGCGTCAACTGGCCTACCAGACTTGGAATCCAGGGGGCATACAGAGCAACAATAGCGAGGTTGGCTACCCACCATGCCGGTCGCGTGATCAGCTTGAGCTTGTCATCCGACTTGCAGCGCAACATCAGCAGGTAGAACCAATGGGCCAATACGCACAGGCAGGTGAAGTAATGGGTGTAGAAGCTCGCGGTCATCAGTAGCGCGTAGATAGCCAGATAACGCTGATGATTGGGGTTTCTGACCCAATAGACCAGCGCAATGGTGGCCCCCATCAACCAGAGCCCCATCAGGGAGTACATCCGTACTTCCTGGCTATAACGAACGGTAATTGGCATCAGCGCCAGCAATATACCGCCAAGCACCGCCGCGCGTGGAGTGGCGACCAACCGCATCAACCAAAACGCCAGGCCCACCGTTGCAACACCGGGCAATGCACTCATGGCCCGGATCGAAAAGATGCCGTCGCCAAACAGGCTCATCCAGGCATGCAGCAGCAGGTAATAAAGAGGGGGATGAACGTCGTGGGCACTGTGAAACCAAGTCAGCGCCGGGGAATACTGGCTCATCAGCAGGCTGGAGCCTTCATCGCACCAGATTGCAGTCTGGGTCAAACCGTAAAACCGCGCGATGGCCGCCAGTGCCAGAACAGGCACGAACCACAACGCATGTATCCATAGACCATGACTCAGCAGCGACGAGCGTTGGGTCTCTTCCATCTGCTGGCGATAGAAAGGTTCCCCCAACTCGATATCCCGTTGTAGCTTCATTCGCTCTCCGCATCAAACCGTCAATAATGGTATTGCCATACTCGCCACATCAAGGGTTCAAGGCACGGCGCTGCATAAGAAAAATGCGAAGGCGAACCGTTCCAGATAACGCTTTACTGACTGGAAGCGATGGTACCTGCGCATTTGTTAAAACGTCCAACTGTGAATGGATTTTGCCCGTTCAAGTCACACGTAATGCGCTATTGAGGTTTATTTAGGGAACAAGTTCCGAGGGGGCTTTTTGGACAACGCAAGTCCCTCGCCTAATATGCACCAGACGAGGGACTTGACTCAGCGCCGATCAACCCAGACGGTCTGGGCATTACAGAACTCATGCAGGCCAAAATGTGACAACTCTCGGCCAAAACCGCTTTTTTTCACCCCGCCGATCGGCACGCGAGGGTCGGAAGCAGTGTAACCATTGATAAACACGCCGCCAGTTTCCAGACGTGCGGCAATATTTTTTGCGAGCGCCACGTCAGCTGTCCATACGCTGCCCGCCAAACCGAACTCGCTGTCATTGGCCAGTTCGACGGCATGTTCAGCGTCACGGGCACAAATCAGTGAAGCAACCGGGCCGAACAGTTCTTGAGTGAACGAAGTCATGCCGGGGCGAACATTGGCCAGTACCGTCGGCGCGTAATAGTTACCCTCCCCCGGAATTTTATGACCGCCATAGAGCAGTTGCGCGCCTTCGGCGAGGGTTGCTTGCACTTGGCCATCCAGTTCATCGCGCAGGTCATAGCGCGCCATCGGTCCGATGTAGGTGTCTTCAGCCAGTGGGTCGCCGACTTTGAGTGCCTTGACCGCCAACAGAAATTTTTCCGTGAACAGCTCAAGCACACTTTCTTCGACAATGATTCGTTTGGCGGCAACGCACACCTGCCCACTGTTCTGGAAACGGCCAGCAGTGGCGGCCTTAACCGCTTCATCCAGGTCGGCGTCAGCGAGCACGATGAAAGGATCGGAGCCACCCAGTTCAAGGATGCATTTCTTCAGTGCCGCACCCGCTTGGGAGGCAATTGCTGAGCCAGCACGCACACTACCGGTGACTGCGACTGCGGCAATGCGTGGGTCGGCAATTGCTACTGATACGCCGTCGGGGGTGACGTTAAGTACTTCGAATACACCTTCTGGCAGACCGGCGTCTACCCAGGCATCGCGCAACAGATAAGCGCAGCCCATGATGTTCGGCGCATGTTTCAGTACATAGGTGTTGCCAGCCAGGATAATCGGCACCGCGCCACGCAGCACTTGCCACATGGGGAAGTTCCACGGCATCACGGCCAACACCGGCCCCAACGGCAGATAGGACACGTAGGCCTTATCGTTTTCGACCATGGTTTTTTCCGGCTGCAAAATCGCTGGACCGTGCTCGGCGTACCACTCGCATAACACCGCACATTTTTCGACTTCAGCGCGACCTTGGGCCACCGGCTTGCCCATCTCCAAGGCGGCCATACGCGCCATCGGTTCAAGGGCACGGCGCAATGCGCTGGCCATCTTCAACAACACCACGGCACGCTCAGCGATAGAGGTGGCGCGCCAGGTCTTGAAACCTTTGGTGGTGCGTACCAGCGCCTGCTCCAGTTCGGCAGCGTTCTCGAAGGGATACTGCGCAATCGTTTCGCCGGTGGTTGGGTTAAGCGAAATAGCGTGCGGGGGGAATGCAGAAGCGGTCATGTAAAAACTCCTCATGTCTTTTCAAGCCATCCAGCGGTGGTTGATGCGCGCCGTTGATGGAAGTTAAGGCCTAAGGTAGGCTGAGTTAGCGCAACTTAATAATGAATAATAATCAAAGAATCATTCTTTCCAAGAGAAGGTACAACGTCAAATCATGGACCTGACCCAGCTTGAGTTGTTTAAAGCCGTTGCCGAAGAAGGCAGCATCAGCGCCGCCGCACAGCGTTTACACCGAGTTCCTTCGAACCTCACCACCCGAATCAAACAGCTTGAGCAAGAGCTGGGCGTCGATCTGTTCATCCGCGAAAAACTACGCCTAAGGCTGTCGGCTACCGGTTGGACATTCCTCGATTACGCGCGGCGCATCCTCGATCTGGTGGAGGAAGCGAAACAGGCGGCCTCGGGAAGCGAGCCACAGGGTGGTTTCACACTGGGCTCGCTTGAAAGCACGGCAGCAGTACGTATTCCGTCATTGCTGGCTGCGTTTCACCAACGCTACCCCAAGGTTGAACTGGATTTTTCCACGGGGCCGTCCGGAGATATGATTGAAGGCGTATTGTCTGGACGATTAAGCGCGGCGTTTACCGACGGCCCATTGCGACATCCGAATCTTGAAGGTATTGAGGTGTTCGAGGAGGAAATGGTCGTGATGACCGCCGCCGGCCACCCCCCCGTGACCCGCCCGCAGGATGTCAATGGCAAGACAATTTATGCGTTTCGTGCGAACTGCTCATACCGACGGCATTTTGAGGAATGGTTCATGTCAGATCAGGCATCGCCGGGCAAAATCTTCGAAATCGAGTCCTACCACGCCATGCTCGCCTGCGTGACTGCGGGTGCAGGCGTGGCAATGATCCCGCGCAGCATGCTGGAGAGCATGCCCGGCAGCACTAACGTCAGCGTTTACGCCATTGAGGAAAAATTCCGTCATCTGACGACTTGGCTGGTCTGGCGCAACGGCGTGCGCTCGCCCAACTTGAATGCGTTTATTGAATTGGTTCAGCTAAGGTGATGGCGAAGTAATCAGCCATCACCTCGATATCGACTACTGGAGAACCCACTTTTGACCACCCCAGAATCCGTAGGACTGTCTTACGAACGTTTGTCACGTATCGACGCATTCATTCAGGAAAAGTACATCGACACCGGCAAACTGCCTTGCGCCCTCACCCAGATCTGGCGCCATGGCCAATTGGCGTACACCTCGGTGCTGGGTTCAGCGGACGTCGAGCGTGGCCAGCCATTAAAAGCCGACAGCTTGTTCCGTATCTATTCGATGACTAAACCGATCACCTCCATCGCTTTCATGATGTTGGTCGAGGAAGGTAAGGTCTCGTTGGACGATCCTGTCGCACGCTACATTCCATCCTGGGCTGGTTTAGGTGTGTTTCAAGCTGGGCTGACCGGAGCGTTCCAAACCCGTAAGCCCGCGCAAGCCATGCGTGTCATTGATCTGCTGCGTCACACGTCAGGCCTGACCTATGGCTTTCAACAACGCAGCAATGTCGACGCCACCTATCGCGAGCTAAAGCTGGATGGCGTCAATACCGAGGGTGGACTTGAGGCGTTCGTTGCGGCGCTGGCCAACGTGCCGCTTGAATTTGATCCCGGCGACGCGTGGAACTACTCCGTGTCGACCGACGTACTGGGCTATCTGGTGCAGGTTATTTCCGGCATGCCATTCGAGAGCTTCCTTCGCTCTCGGATTTTTGAACCTCTGAACATGGTCGATACAGGCTTTTCCGTACCTGAAGCGCAGCAGCACCGCTTGACCGCCTGTTACGTCCTGGATCAACGGGGCAACGTGGTACTGCAAGACGATCCGACCACCAGCAACTTTTTAACCGACCCGGCCACTAAGTCGGGCGGCGGCGGTCTGGTATCGACGGCCGATGACTACATGCGCTTCAGCCGCATGCTACTCAACGGTGGCGAATTGGACGGTGTACGCATCGTCAGCCCGAAAACCCTCAAGCTGATGACCATGAACCACCTGCCCGGCGGCAAGGAGCTAGGGGAATTGTCCAACTCGCCGTTCAGCGAGTCCTTGGTCGACGGGTTGGGATTTGGACTGGGCTTCGCCGTGACAATCAATCAGGCCCGCACCATGAACAATGGGTCTCTTGGCGAATTCTTTTGGGGCGGCATGGCGTCCACCGGATTCTGGATTGATCCGGTGGAAGACATTGCGGTGGTGTTCATGACCCAGCTAATCCCGTCGAATGCTTACCCTATCCGACGGGAACTGCGCACGCTGGTGTATTCGGCGCTGACCCAGTCAGACGCCTGATCGGTTCTCAGCTTTTACCGAGATTGGCCAGTAAATCCGCCTGGACGATCTCGATCCAGTAGTTGTCCGGATCGCTGATGAAGGCCACGTGCTTCATGCCTTTGTCCAGACGCTTCACAAATGGCACCTGTAGGGCATCGAAGCGCACACACGCGGCTTCGATGTCCGGTACAGAAAAGCAGATATGACCGAAGCCACGGGGGTCTTGGTTGCCATTGTGGTACTGGGAATCGTCGCTTTCCGTACCCCAGTTATGGGTCAGCTCCAGCACCGACTCACGGCCAAAGGTATACACCTGACGCTCACCCGACTCGTCCGGCACGTTTTCGCCTTTGGTCATCGCCAAAAACATCAGCGAAAACTTCGCCTCCGGAAAATCCACCTTGCGCAACAACCGCATGCCCAGCACACGGCTGTAGAAATCCAGTGACCGCTCGGGGTCTTTAACCCGCAGCATGGTGTGGTTGAACACGTAATCCTGAGTGACTGCATCGGGTGTCAGACAGACGCCGGGCTGATTTTCGCTGACAAAGGACATGACTGGATTCGCTGTTGTGAGGGTCAGATCAGTCTAGTTGAGGTGTTGGGGGGGGCGGGTAATACGGGGTTACTACGAGATTGATCAAGGCATCTCAGGTAACCGAGCGCCCTTATAACCACGTAGTAGCTCGCTATTACCTATCCGCCCTCAGGCCTACTAGTATCAATTGAGCTGAATCACGTCCTACAAAAAAAATAACAAGGAAAATAGCCATGAGTGACCTGAAACTCGATCGCCGCCGCTTTCTTCAGGGAAGTGGCGGTCTGCTGCTGGGTACCTTGTTGTTCGGTTCTGGGCCCATCGCTCTATTAGCCCCCAGCCAAAGCTGGGCACTGCCAATGACCACGCTGGACACTGCCACCGGCGACTATTTAATGGTCGTTGTTCGGCGCATATATCCCCACGATGGGATGGAAGATGCGGTTTATGCTTTCGCAGTAAAATCCCTCGACGAAAAAGCCTCCAAAGACCCCGGCATTGCTGACTTGCTCAAAAACGGTGTAGCCGACCTCGATCAAAAAGCCGGTGGGTCGTGGCTGAAGCTCGATGAAACGCATCAAGTCGCGATCCTCGAATCCATACAACACAGCGACTTCTTCACCATGGTTCGCGGCACCGCTGTCGCATCCCTTTACAGCAATGAACTCGCTTATCTGCACTTTGGTTATGAAGGTGCCTCCTTTCCGAAAGGTGGCTATCTGCACCGTGGATTCAACGACCTGACGTGGTTGCCCAATCCTCCTGCCGATGCCAGCCCTACTCCCCTTTCTTGAGGAACACCGCAATGACTACCTATGCACTAGATGACGACACCGTAGTAGTGATTATTGGTTCCGGGGCCGGTGGCGGCACGTTGGCCAACGAACTGTGCCAAAAAGGTATTCCGGTGGTGCTTCTGGAAGCCGGTGAGCGGCAGTCCACGGCGACCTTTATCAACGACGAATGGCCTGCGTTTGCACAGTTGTCCTGGACGGACAAACGCACCACCTCTGGCACGTGGCGCGTAGCCAAGGATTTCCCGAACCTGCCCGCCTGGATCTGCAAAACCGTTGGTGGCACCACCACACACTGGGCCGGGGCCAGTTTGCGCTTTCGCGATTATGAGTTCCGCGCGCTGGAAACCTATGGCGCTGTCAAAGATGCCGACCTGCTGGATTGGCCGATAACGTTGGCCGAGCTAGAACCCTATTACGCTCGTGCCGAAGACAAAATGGGCGTGACCCGCACCAATAACGTCCCAGGCCTGCCCGGCAACAACAACTTCAAGGTGCTGTACAACGGGGCGACGAAAGTCGGTTACAAAGAGTGCTCCACCGGGCACATGGCAATTAACAGCGTACCGCGTGCCGGTCGCGCGTCTTGCCAGCAATTAGGTTTCTGCTTCCAGGGCTGCAAGATGGGCGCGAAGTGGTCAACGCTTTATACCGAAATCCCTGCTGCCGAAGCCACCGGCAAGCTTGAGCTACGCCCCCAATCTCAGGTTTTGCGCATCGAACATGATGAAAAGGGCTTGGCCAACGCTGTGGTGTACGCCGATGCCAAGGGCCAGGAGCAACGCCAGAAAGCGCGTGTCGTAGCGGTAGCCGGCAACGCTATCGAAACCCCACGGTTACTGCTCAACTCTTCCAGCACAATGTTTCCCCACGGTCTGGGCAACGGCGCAGGCATGGTTGGCAAGCACTACATGCGTCACATGACAGGTTCGGTATTTGCGGAATTCAAGGAGCCGGTGCACTTCTATCGCGGCACTATCATGGCGGGCATCATCAGCGACGAGGTGGCCAACAAGCCCTCCCGCGGATTCGTCGGGGGCTACGAAATGGAAACCATCTCCCTCGGGCCGTCGTTCATGGCTGCGTTCTTCAATCCCGGCGCATGGGGCCGCGACTTTACCCGCGTGCTGGATCAATACACGCACCTTGCTGGCATGTGGCTAATTGGCGAGGACATGCCCCGCGCGAGCAACCAAGTCACCATCAATGACGGGGTCAAGGATCAGTTCGGCATGCCGGTGGCCAACGTTCACTATGACGACCATCCCAATGACCTGGCCATGCGCGAACATGCTTTCACTCAAGGCGAAGCAGTATATGCGGCGGCTGGAGCGCTCAAGACGCACCGCGTGCCGCCCTATCCTTCGACGCACAACATGGGCACCTGCCGGATGAGTGCCAAGGCGCAAGACGGTGTTTGTAACAGTCACGGACAAAGCCATGAAGTGGCGAATCTGTTCATCTCCGACGGCAGTCAGTTCACCACCAGTGCGGCGGAAAACCCGACCTTGACCATCGTCACGCTGGCGATTCGACAAGCCGATTACATTGCTGAATCGTTGAAGGCGCAGCGGATCTGACGGCGTTGGAGGCGCCTGAGTTATCACGTTTAATTTAAACGTGCGTGAGGACTTCGTTACGGCGAGCGCTCAACAATGGAGACCAGTTAGCGAATAACTAACGGCGTGCAGCCACTGGCTGTACGCCTCTCCACACCAACGTTCGAAGGAAATTCCTCATGAAAAAGTTATCAGTAGTCGTATTGTCCATGTGCATGGCAGTGGGTGCAGTCAGCAGCGCATTTGCAGCCGACACCACCAGCGACGACGCCATGAGCAAAGGCAGCATGTCCAAGGACACAATGTCCAAAGATGCGATGAAGAAAGACACCATGAGCAAGGACAGCATGTCCAAAGACGCTATGAAGAAAGGCAGCATGAACAAAGACAGCATGTCCAAAGATGCCATGAAGAAAGACCCTATGAGCAAAGACGAAGCCAAAGACCCGATGTCGCATTGATCGCAATGATTGGTTGTTTGAACTAACGCCTTCGCGAACACGTTCGCTCCTACGGAATTTGTGCAGTTAACACAAACTCCGTGGGAGCGAAGTCGTGTAGGGCTTTGGGTGGGATTATTTAAAGTCCCGACTGCGCACATCCAGTCCAGTCAGTAATGGTGTGAGGTCCTGCAAGCGTTGGGCAATCAGATGCCGGACGCCGTCTTTTGACTCCAGACGTCCGTAAACCTGTAACAACTGCGAGTCCACCAACACTCGCCGTTGGCGTTCGGCCAGGTCGTGCCAGACCACCACGTTAATCATTCCGTACTCATCTTCCAAGGTGACGAAAATCACCCCGCTGGCGGTTTGCGGTCGTTGCCGACCGGTGACCAGCCCGGCGGCATTGATGCTACGGCCATGCTCAATACTGATCAGGTCCCTTGAGCTGCGACAGCGTCGAGCCATAAGTTGCGGTCGCAACAAGGCCAATGGATGCGGGCCCAGCGTGGTGCCAATGGTGTCGTAATCGGCGTACAGGTCTTCGCCCACAGTGGGCAGTAGCAGCGGAACGTGTGGCTCTTCAATAGCTGATTGTTCAGCGAACAAAGGCCGTTGCGCCTCGACACCCGCCACTTCCCAGCGCGCCCGATGCCGATGGCCGAGCAAACCTCGCAATGCCCCGGAATCAGCCAACGACTCCCGGGCGCGGTTATCCAGACGCGCGCGTTCGCACAGGTCGCTGGCATCAACAAACGCCCGCTGGGCACGGGCTTTTTCGATGCGCTGCGCGTCGTCCTCACGAAACCCTCGAATCATGCGCAGGCCGAGGCGAATCGCCAAGTCTGCCGTGCAGGGCTCAAGGGAACAGTCCCACTCGCTGTAACGCACATCCACCGGGCGAATTTCGATCTGATGACGCCGTGCGTCCTGCAGAATTTGATCCGGGCTGTAGAAGCCCATGGGCCAGCTGTTGATCAAGGCACAAGCAAAGGCCGCAGGCTCGTGGCATTTCAGCCAGCAACTGGCGTAG
>NZ_JAMFRV010000257.1 GCF_026224925.1 Pseudomonas sp.
CACATGATAAAACCGTTATTGGTCCTGTTGTTGAGCACCCTTCTGAGCCTTACGGCGAATGCAGCGGATCAGGCGGTTAAAGCCTTGAGCCCTGAAAGACTGGCCATCAATGGCAGCCTTGCGACTATTGGGCTGAGCAAGCAATGGAAACAGGCTCAGCCCGGCACGCGTCGGGCGGTGATCATCATCCATGGCCGTTTGCGCAATGCTCAAACGTACCTGCGCAGCGCTGAGCGGGCGTCTTATCGCTCCGGGTTACGCAGCTCCACGTTGCTGATCGCACCGCAATTCCTCGATAAGAAAGACATCGTCAGTCACCATCTGCCGGACACGATTCTGCGCTGGCACAAGGACGATTGGATGGACGGCAGTGCAGCCATTGGTCCCGTGCCGGTGAGCTCGTTTACGGTTATCGATGAGATTTTGGCGAAGCTGAGTGATCGCAAACTGTTCCCGAACTTGCAGGAAGTCGTCATTGCCGGGCACTCGGGTGGCGCCCAAGTGGTGCAACGTTATGTGATGGTCGGCAAAGGCGGCGCTGAGCTGGAAAAAGCCGGTATCAACCTGCGCTACGTCATCGCCAACCCATCGTCCTACGCGTATTTCACCGCGCAACGACCTGAAGCGGTAACCACAGCCACGTGCCCTGGGTTTGACACCTGGAAGTACGGCATGAACAAACTGCCCACTTATGCCGGCAAACAGACGGCTGAGCAGCTTGAAGCAACCTACGTTAGCCGTGATGTCACCTACCTGTTGGGGCAGTTGGACACCGACGTTAATCACCCTGCATTGGATAAAACCTGCGCAGGTGAGGCCCAAGGCGCTAATCGCCTGGTCCGCGGACACAACTTCTTCAATTACTTGCAGCAACGCCATCCTGAAGGCATTAAGCAGCAACTGATCGAAGTGCCTGGCGTGGGCCATGACGGTGATTTGATGTTCACCTCGCCCGAAGGCCAGGCTGCGTTGTTCAGGAAGATCTGAGGGACAGGTGACCACTGATCTCTGTGGCGAAGGCAACAGCGCGGTTTTTTCAGACAAACCGCGCTACCCGACTCCCGAATAAATTCGGTCCCACAGAAAAGCTTAGCCAGCACGCAAGCCCCCTGTGGGAGCGAATTTATTCGCGAAGGGCACCACGGTTTATAGGCTAATCCGCCAACATCCCGCGCAAGGCGATGCAATCCACGGCGTACCAATCGGTCAGCTCTGGCCACGGGTTTTCCGGCAGGTTAACCAATACCGTATGGGTCCCGGCAGCGCGGCCGCAGTCGAGGTCAAAGCGGTAGTCGCCGACCATGACCATGTGTGCCGGATCGACATTCCACCCTTGCGCCAGTTTCAACAGCCCACCTGGGTCAGGTTTTGGCGGTGCCTCATCGCGGCCGAGGACATCCTCGACCGCGAAACAATCCGCCAGGCCAATCGCTTCAAGCGTCACGTGCGCCAATTCCCGCGCATTACGGGTGAGGATGCCAAGCCGATAACCGCGCGCCGCTAGCTCACGCACCAACGCCACTGCGCCGGGCGCAGGCTGGGACGCTAATGCCAACTCACGCTCATGCTCCAGCAGCCAGGCATGTTTCGTCGCAGACACCTCAGGTGGCAAGGCAGCGAGGTGGCCGAGAATGTCGTCCTCCAACGGAATGTCCAACGCACGCTTGATCGCAGGGAAGTCATGCACGGCGAGGGTTAGGGTGCCGTCCATGTCGAACACCCAGTGCCTAACCTGTTGCAGGCTCATACCCAGTCCTTACGGTGACGAATCAAACCTTCCTGACAGACCGATGCCACTAATTGCCCCGCGCGGTTGTACACGCTGCCACGGCTGAAACCACGTGAATTACCCGCCCAAGGGCTGTCCATTGCATACAACAACCAGTCATCCGCCCGCAGGTCGCCGTGGAACCACAAGGAATGGTCCAGGCTGGCGATCTGCATGTCCTTCTGAAACACCGACTTGCCATGGGGCTGCAGCGCAGTGGTGAGCAGGTTGAAGTCAGAGGCGTAGGCCATCAAGTATTTATGCAGCGCCGCTACGTCAGGCAGGCTGCCATCTGCACGAAACCATACGTACTTCACGGCTTCGGTCGGGGCTGGGTTATAGGGATCGATCGCCGTCACCGGGCGAAACTCGATCGGCTTCGGACACAATATTTTTTCGCGTATTTGTTCGGGTATCAAGTCCGCATTTTGCTTGGCCAGTTCCAGCTCAGACGGCAAGTTTTCCGGGCCGACGACCTGTGGCATCTGGGTTTGATGCTCGAAGCCCTTCTCGTCGTACTGAAACGAAGCGCTGCAGGTGAAGATTGGCTGACCTTTCTGGATCGCCGTTACCCGACGCGTACTGAAACTGCCGCCATCGCGCACCCGATCCACTTGATAAACCACCGGCAACGCGGCATCGCCTGGGCGCAAGAAGTAACCGTGCAGCGAATGCACGTGGCGTTCGTCTTCCACCGTCTGGCTAGCCGCCGACAGCGACTGCCCCAGCACCTGCCCACCGAACAGCTGCCGGAAGCCAAGGTCTTGGCTGCGCCCGCGAAAGAGGTTTTCTTCAATCGGCTCCAGGGTCAGTAGCGCAACCAGATCATCCAACACTTGGCTCATTTGGGAACTCCTCACACAAAACAATGCTGCGCCTTCAGGCGGCGGCGAACGATTTCAACAGCGAACTGCGCCGTCAAGCCGCAAATGATACAGAAATTGTCGGCGTGATCCTTGTTCATCCTTGCAGGGTTTGCAGCCATTGTTGTCGGGAGATTCGATACAGCACATGCGGCTTCAGCGGATTGCCGTCAGGCAGTTTCGGGTGATCGAAGTCATCGTCCGGATTGCGCTGCATACCGATTGCCTGCATGACTTTCTGTGATGGCAGGTTGATCTTAGCGGTAAACGACACAATCTCGTCCAGCCCCAGACGTTCAAAGCCACAGCCCAGAGCGGTCCATGCCGCTTCACTGGCGTAACCCAGGCCCCAATGTTCTCGCGCCAGGCGCCAGCCGATTTCCACCGCAGGCGTGAAATGGGCCTCGAAACCCACCACGCACAGCCCGGTAAAACCGATAAACGCCCCGGTATCCTTGCGCTCCAGGGCCCACAGGCCGAAACCCAGCTCAGCAAAATGCCCACGCACCCGCCCAATCAACGCCGCACTTTCCAGGCGGCTCATGGTTTCCGGGAAATAGCGCATGACCTGCGGGTCGGCACACATCGCCGCAAATTCCGGCAAATCATCGTCGCGCCAACGCCGCATCAGCAACCGCGGACTGTTGAGTTCGAAAATCGGCTCCATAATTGACTCCCCATCTCGCCAATAAACGCCCCGCTGACAATCCCTATCGCTCAGCCGATCCTGACCAGAAGGCGCTGGCAAAGACATTAGCAGGCAAGATCAGTCTTCGACCGCTAATTGAATGCAAAATCTCCATGCCGCTCATCTACCACGAAAAATCTGGCCCGACCGTGGAATGAAACGCTTAAAACTATCCACATTGGCTGTGGAACTGCCTGTGGATAACCTGAGTGAAAGCCTCGCA
>NZ_JAMFRV010000258.1 GCF_026224925.1 Pseudomonas sp.
GCAGTACATCCTGCGGGTCCGTACCCTGGCCCGCTCCGTGGCGCAGGCCTACCTGATGGCCCGGGCCAAACTGGGTTTCCCGATGGCAACCCCGGATTTGCGTGACGAAGTGTTGGCTAAGTTGGAGGCAGCACAATGAGTGCTCAAGATTTCCTGGTTGAATTGGGCACCGAAGAGCTGCCTCCAAAAGCCCTGAGCATTCTGGGTGACGCGTTCCTCGCCGGTATTGAAAAGGGCTTGCAAGCTGCGGGCCTCAGTTTTACCGCTAAACACGTCTACGCGGCACCGCGTCGTCTGGCCGTGTTGATTACGCAACTGGCGACACAGCAGGAAGACCGTAGCGTCAACCTCGATGGTCCGCCACGTCAGGCGGCGTTCGACGCTGATGGCAATCCAACACAAGCTGCGCTGGGCTTCGCCAAGAAATGTGGCGTTGACCTGAGCGAAATCGATCAGAGCGGTCCGAAACTGCGTTTCAGCCAGAGCATCGTTGGCAAACCGACGATCAGCCTGCTGCCGACCATTGTTGAAGATTCGCTGAACGACCTGCCAATTCCAAAGCGCATGCGCTGGGGTGCGCGCAAAGAAGAGTTCGTGCGTCCGACCCAATGGCTGGTGATGTTGTTCGGCGATCACGTGATCGACTGCACAATCCTCGCGCAAAAAGCCGGGCGAGATTCCCGTGGGCACCGCTTCCATCACCCGGAAAGTGTGCGCATTACTTCACCTGCCAATTATTTGCAGGACCTGCGCGGCGCCTATGTATTGGCTGACTTCGCTGAGCGTCGTGAACTGATCAGCAAACGCGTCGATGAACTGGCTACCCAACACGAAGGCACCGCCATCGTACCGCCGAGCCTGCTCGACGAAGTCACTGGCCTGGTCGAATGGCCTGTGCCGCTGGTGTGTTCATTCGAAGAGCGCTTCCTTGAAGTGCCCCAAGAAGCCCTGATTATCACCATGCAGGACAACCAGAAGTATTTCTGTCTGCTGGATGCCGAGGGCAAGTTGTTGCCGCGCTTCATTACTGTGGCCAACATCGAAAGCAAAGACCCGACGCAAATCGTGTCCGGTAACGAGAAAGTAGTTCGTCCGCGCCTCACCGATGCCGAGTTTTTCTTCAAGCAAGACAAAAAGCAGAAGCTGGAAACCTTCAACCAGCGCCTGCAAAACGTCGTGTTCCAGGCTCAGTTGGGCAGTGTTTTCGACAAAGCCGAACGCGTGTCGAAACTCGCAGCATTCATTGCTTCACGTATCGGCGGCGATGCGCTACGCGCCGGCCGTGCAGGTTTGCTCTCGAAGTGCGATTTGGCGACCGAGATGGTCGGCGAATTCCCAGAAATGCAGGGCGTCGCCGGTTATTACTATGCACTGGCAGATGGCGAGCCTGAAGACGTTGCATTGGCGTTGAACGAGCAATACATGCCGCGCGGCGCTGGCGCTGAATTGCCAAGCACCCTGACCGGTGCCGCAGTGGCTATTGCCGACAAGCTCGACACACTGGTTGGGATCTTCGGCATCGGCATGTTGCCTACCGGCAGCAAAGACCCTTACGCCCTGCGCCGTGCAGCGTTGGGTGTGCTGCGAATTTTGATCGACAAGAAGCTCGATCTTGATCTGGTGCAAACCGTGGCATTCGCTGTCGGCCAATTCGGTACCAAGATCAAACCAGCCGGTCTGGCCGATCAAGTGCTTGAGTTTATCTTCGACCGCCTGCGTGCACGTTATGAAGACGAAGGCGTCGAGGTTGCGGTGTACCTGTCAGTACGCGCGTTGAAGCCGGCCTCGGCCCTCGATTTCGATCAGCGGGTTCAAGCGGTTCAAGCCTTCCGTAAATTGCCTGAAGCTGCGGCGCTTGCTGCTGTGAACAAACGTGTGTCGAACTTGTTGAGCAAAGCCCAGGGTGGGATCTCTAACGCTGTCGAACCGAAATACTTCGATAACGCTAACGAGTTCTCGCTGTATTCGGCGATTCAGCAGGCAGACCAGGCCGTGCAACCGATGGCTGCTTCGCGTCAGTACACCGAAGCGTTGGGCCGTCTGGCGGCATTGCGTGAACCGGTTGATGCGTTTTTCGAAGCAGTGATGGTCAATGCCGAAGACGCAAGCGTGCGCGCGAACCGTTACGCATTGCTGGCTCGCTTGCGCGGCCTGTTCCTCGGTGTTGCCGATATTTCGCTGTTGGGCTAAAGGAAGAGGGCGCGACGTGAAGCTGCTGATTCTCGATCGAGACGGAGTGATTAACCAAGACTCCGACGCTTACATCAAGTCGGTGGAGGAATGGCTGCCCATTCCCGGTTCGATTGAGGCCATCGCGCAACTGAGCAAATCCGGCTGGACGGTGGCGGTCGCTACCAACCAGTCGGGTATTGCTCGCGGTTATTACGACATCGCCAAGCTTGATGCCATGCACGCGCGCTTGCGCGAATTAGTGGCAGAGCTGGGCGGTGAAGTGGGCTTGATTGTTTACTGCCCGCACGGTCCGGATGAGGCGTGCGATTGTCGCAAGCCAAAACCGGGCATGCTCAACATTATTGCCCAGCATTACTCGGCTAATCTGACAGGTGTCTGGTTTGTAGGCGACACCCAGGGTGACCTGCAAGCGGCATTGGCCGTCGACTGTCAGCCTGTATTGGTAAAGACCGGAAAAGGTTTGAGGACGATGAATAATCCTCTGCCCGCCGGCACATTGATTTTTGACGATCTCGCGGCTGTTGCCGCAGACCTTATTCAACAGCGTTAATAGACGGGCGACGCCCGCAACGGTAAATGTACTTATGTCGATCATGCAGGCAATCAAAACCTTCTTGTTTTACCTGCTGCTGGGCACCAGTTCTCTGCTGTGGTGCACACTGAGTTTTTTCATCGCCCCGTTTTTACCGTTCCATAAGCGTTACCGGTTTATCAACGTCTATTGGTGCCGTTGCGCTTTATGGCTCACTCGTGTGTTTTTGAATATCCACGTTGACGTGAAAGGCCAGGAGAATGTCCCGGAACAGCCCTGCGTTATTTTGTCTAACCACCAAAGTACCTGGGAGACTTTCTTTCTCTCCGCGCATTTCTCGCCATTAAGCCAAGTGCTCAAACGAGAACTGTTGTATGTACCTTTTTTCGGCTGGGCCATGGCCATGTTGCGGCCGATCGCGATCGACCGTGATAACCCTAAAGCAGCACTGAAGCACGTCGCTAAACGTGGCGACGAGTTGCTCAAGGATGGCGTTTGGGTACTGATCTTCCCCGAAGGCACTCGTGTTCCTTTCGGCCAGGTCGGTAAGTTTTCCCGGGGCGGGACCGCACTGGCGGTCAACGCAAACCTTCCTGTGCTGCCGATTGCCCACAACGCGGGCAAGTACTGGCCAAAAGAAGGCTGGGCAAAAAGAGCCGGCACCATTGAAGTAGTGATTGGCGAACCGATGTACGCCGAAGGCACCGGACCACGCGCCATCGCAGCGCTTAATGACCGGGTTGCGGCCTGGAATGAGGCAACCCAACGCGCCATGGGTTCAATGGCTGCACCAGCGCCGAGCAATGAAAATGCGGTGGTCTGATTTTGTGGATAACCTGTGCACCAATTTTGTGAATTGATCGAAAATCAGCGCTAACCCTTTAATTTTTCAGCTTATTTCTTTAGTTCATTAACGAACCAAAAACGTGCATAAGTTTTTTATGTTACGTTTTTGGCTCACATTAATGTGGCAGCTATTTCTGCAATAACAGCGCTACCAGTGCGCTCCAACCGGTCTGATGAGAAGCCCCAAGACCTCGTCCGGTTTCGCCACTGAAGTACTCGTGAAACAGCACCAGATCCTGACTTTCCGGATCAGCCTGCAGTTGGGGATAAGCCGCCATGCTCGGACGACGCCCATTTTCATCCTTTAAAAATAGACGAGTCAGGCGTTGGCTCAGTCCGTCAGTGACTTCGTCCAACGACGAAAAGAATCCTGACCCCGTTGGGTATTCCACCAAGAAGTTGTCATCGTAATAACGGTGAAACTCTCGCAGGGATTCAATCAGCATGTAGTTAACCGGCATCCATACCGGGCCACGCCAGTTGGAGTTACCTCCGTACAACCGTGAGTTAGACTCAGCCGGCTGATAATCAGCGCATAGGGTGCTGCCGTTCACCTGCATGCTGAACGGTTTTTCCCCGTGAGCCTTTGAAAGCGAGCGAATACCAAATTCGGATAAAAACTCGTTTTCATCGAGCATCCTCGACAACAAATCTTTAGTGCGTTGACCTCTCAGCAAAGCCAGCAGCAACCGATTGCCTTTGCCCGGCTCTGTCCAGCGTGAAATCAACCGGGACAGGTCTGGCCTATGCCGGAGAAATCCCAGCATCCGATCACGCAATCCAGGCAAATCTTCATGCTCTCGTTGTTCCAGCACCTGAACCGCAAACAACGGCATCAGGCCTACCAACGAGCGCAGTCGTACGGGTTCGATGCTGCCATCGGGGCGATGCAGTACATCGTAGAAGAACTTGTCTTGCTCATCCCAAAGGCCACCAGAACTGTCGTCCCCGCGATTAATCGCACCTGCTATATACAAAAAGTGTTCGAAGAATTTGACGGCGATATCGACATACACCGCGTTGCGTTTGGCCAACTCCAACGCTATACGCATGAGGTCTATGGCATAGGCCGCAACCCAAGCGGTGCCGTCAGCCTGATCCAATGCGTAACCCGGGGCCATAGTTGCCGACCGGTCGAACAACGCTATGTTGTCCAGACCCAGGAAGCCTCCCTGGAATACATTGCGGCCCTCGGCATCTTTGCGATTTACCCACCAGGAAAAATTCAGCAGCAGCTTGTGAAATACTCGCTCAAGAAAATCCAGGTCGCCCACCCCGGTCAGTTGTTTCTCCTGCTGATAGACCCGCCACGATGCCCAAGCGTGTACCGGCGGATTAGCGTCGTCAAAGCGCCATTCGTAAGCAGGCAATTGCCCGTTCGGGTGCATGAAGCGGTCTTTGACCAACAGCAATAACTGGTCCTTGGCGAATACGGGATCAATCAATCCAAAGGCAACGGCCTGAAATGCCAGATCCCAAGAGGCGTACCAGGGGTACTCCCATTTGTCCGGCATTGACACGATGTCGAAATTGGAAAGATGTCGCCAATGAGTGTTACGAATTCCAGCCCGTTCGGGCGGAGGTGGCGGTTGCGTAGAGTCACCGTTCAACCAGCGATTGACGTCGAAATAATACAACTGCTTCGACCACAACAAGCCTGCTAATGCTTGGCGCTGTACGTTACGGGCGTCAGCGTCCTTCTGGTTACGTTGCAGCGCCGCGTAATAGTCATCGGCCTGCTTACGACACAGATCAACCAACTTTCTGCCGTTCACAGCCTCGGCGTCGGGGGGCGCAAAGCGTAGGTAAATGACTTCAGTTTCGCGACCGTTTAGTTCAAGTACGAAATGTGCAGCAGCTCGCGTCCCTTTGTCGCGATGGATAGCGTCGGTTTTCCCACCCGCTACATAGTCATTGATTCCGTCCTTGAAGGGCCCACTCGCCCATTGACCGCCTAACCTGGGAGTATTGGTTTCGTTCTCGCAGAACAACCATTCGCAGGTTTGTTGGCCCCAGGCGGTAGCGACCCTATCGGGTTGCTGGGGATAACTCGCGAGCACTTGCTGATCTTGCAGAACAAGGGCAGGGCGCTCAGTGGTGTCACCCCAGCTCCAGGTGTTGCGCGCCCATAGGTGCGGCAGGACATGCAAACGAGCAGCTTGATCCGAGCGATTCTGCACCGTAACTCTCATGAAAATATCGTCGGGCGTGTGCTTGGCGTATTCGATGGTTACGTCGAAATAATGGTTGTCGTCAAAGACGCCGGTATCCAGTACCTCGTACTCCGCATCCTTCAGACCGCGACGGCCGTTTTCCTGAACCAGATCGTCGTAGGGAAATGCAGCATGTGGATACTTGTAGAGCATGCGCATGTAGGCGTGGCTAGGGACGCCATCGACATGGAAATAGAGTTCTTTAACGTCTTCGCCGTGATTACCCTCCGAATTGTTCAGGCCAAACAAACGTTCTTTGATAATGGGGTCGCGCTCATTCCACAAGGCCAATCCCAGGCACCAGCGTTGCGCTTTGTCAGAGAATCCTGCAAGCCCGTCTTCGCCCCAGCGGTATGCCCGACTGCGCGCATGATCATGGGGGAAGTAACGCCAGGCATCGCCATCAGCGCTGTAGTCTTCACGCACCGTGCCCCACTGACGATCACTGAGATACGGCCCCCACTCACGCCAACGGTCAGCGTCATCACCAGAAAGGCGCTTGCCTTCGATGGTTTCAAGAAGTGGGTTTTGTTTAGGCTCAGCAGTCATTGGTACGTCCACGGGGTGTTGGATGTTCCACAGTGTAAAGCGGTGGAGAAGGTAGGAGGGCGCTTGGCGGGAAATGATTCAGGTGGGATTCAGAATGAATAATTTTTGAAACCCCCGGGGCGCTGACCGGGGTTTGATTTAGAGCGAGACGACGATGGATCCGACTGCCTAAAAGTCCAAATCCTCTGTAGGTTCACAAAACAGATGATTCGGAAGTTCCTACAATCGTTGGCATGCTTAGGATGCCACCGTGGCGCATAGACGCCTCGGCTTGGGCGAGTCCATTCAATTACGCCTTAACTCCCGACAACCGAGCAGGCGAAAAGACGTCCGGCTGCAGTCCTGCTTTGCACAGCTCGTCCGGCGGGACACCCTCCAAAAACAAACCGGCCGCCCATGCAGAGAGTGCAGGGGAGGTCAGGATGCCGCTGCCGCCTTGGCCGGCGAGCCAGAAGAAATTCTCGTCCTGCGTACTGAAACCCACGACCTGACGTTTGTCTGGAGCGAAGGTGCGCAGCCCTGCCCATTTGTGGGCAATGTGATTGATGGATAGCGTCGTCGATTCCGAGAGAAAGTGCGCCGCATAGGCGATGTCCAGTTCCTCGGGCTGTGCGTCACAAGCCTCGCTCGGGGTCGCATCGGCGGGTGAGACCATGATCCGCCCGGATTCGGGTTTGAAGTAAAACGCCTCGCTGACTTCATTAACGGCGGGTAAGGTGGAAAGGTCCACGCCTTTAGGGCCGTCGACGGTAATCGCCGTGCGACGGTAGGGCACGATGCGCAACCGGTCGAGACCGGCCAGCGCGGCGAAATCATCTGCCCAGGCGCCTGCCGCATTAACGACTTTTCGGCAAAGTACTTCGCCCGCCGGGGTTCGCAGGTGGTAGACACCGCCTTCACGATGAATCGAGGTGACCGGGCTTGCGAGTTGTACTTGCGCGCCGGCTCGGCGAGCCAAACGAAGGTAACCTTGCAACAGGCTGTCGACCTCTATGTCCCAATTCATCGGGTCGTAGAAGGCGGCTTCGACATAGTCGGCCTTCAGGAACGGCACCATCGCCAAGGCGTCGTCCGGGTGCAGCATGTACGATTCGGGTGATGTGGACAGGATATGGCTGAAGGCAGACTCGATCAGGTGTGCCCGCTCGCGCTGTGCAATGACCAGACTGCCACGCGGAATCAGTAGCTCGATATCGGTGAATCCGGCAGGTGGATTGGTCAGAAAGTTATAGGAGCTTTCGGCCAGGGTACTGACCCACGGGCTTTGGAACTGGGTGGAAAACTCCGCAGCCGAGCGGCCCGTGGAGTGGTAGCCAACCTGGTTTTCGCGCTCAAGCAGGATCAATGAGCGTTGTCCCGCCACCCTGTAAGCGAAAGAGGCACCGGCAATACCGCCACCGATGACTGCGACGTCAAAAATCTGCGGCATATTAAACTCCGGAGCGCGGTGGTGTAACGCGAGTCATTTCGCGGTCCAGGGGGTAGATCGGGCGCGGTATTTTGCTGAAGGGCAGACGGCCATAATCCAGCGTGCAGAGCGCCCCGCTGTCGCAGACCACGACGCTGCTGGCAATCGGTTCAAATGCTGCGCGGAAATGTTGCATCGACTTCAGCGCCACTACACGTTTTTTTGCCGGGTCGATGCCGAAGGCACGAAACTGCTGGAGATCCAGCATTTGCAATGCCGTGCTGGTAACCAGAATTTCAATATCATCAACCAGCAGCACCGCGCTCGGCCCGAAGCTTTGTTCCAACCCTCCAATCATCGGACCATCGCCAATGAAGTCACCGTTGCTGATCCGCAAGATGCGTCCGGTCACAGTCAGAGGCGCCCCACCGAAGCGGGGATCACTCTTGCCACCGACAGCTACCGTCACCGTGGCATCGACACCTTTCTCACACAGAATCGCGGCGATCTCCGGATCGACCATCGGGCCGAAACACGCATCCTCGACACCGGCAGCCAGCAGGGCACGTAATAATTCAGTGGCATCACCGTAAGACCCCGCACCAGGGTTGTCCGCATAGTCAGCAATGATCAAAGGGCCGTTTTGCCGAGGGTAAGTGCTGGCGATTTGCGCGACGTTATCCACGGTGTGATAGGTGTTGATCACTTCGCCGCGGCGGTTCCAGATATCGTCTGCCAGGCTTTGCGCAAAAGCACGATGCAGGCTGTCGTCGCCCTCATAGGTGACCAGCACCGTAGGTCCCACTTCGGCAATGTCGGCTTCAGGAAATGCC
>NZ_JAMFRV010000259.1 GCF_026224925.1 Pseudomonas sp.
ATCCTCGACGAACCGACGGCGATGTTGACCTCGCGTGAAGTCGAGATGTTGTTTGAGCAGATCACGCGCCTGCAAGCACGGGGCGTATCGATCATTTATATCTCCCACCGGCTTGAAGAACTGGCCCGTGTCGCGCAGCGCATTGCTGTCTTGCGTGACGGCCAATTGGTGTGCGTCGAGCCAATGGCCAATTACAACAGCCAGCAATTGGTCACGTTGATGGTCGGGCGTGAGTTGGGCGAGCAAATTGACCTCGGTCCGCGCCAGATAGGCGAAGTGGCGTTGTCGGTCAAAGGGCTGGGGCGTTCGAACAAGGTCATGGATGTGTCGTTCGAGGTGCGCAGTGGCGAGATCTTCGGCATATCTGGATTGATCGGCGCCGGGCGTACTGAGCTTTTACGTTTGATCTACGGCGCTGACATTGCGGATACCGGCACCATTGAGCTGGGTTCTCCTTCCCGTCCAGTGAGTATTCGTTCTCCGGTGGACGCCGTTAATGAAGGTATCGCGCTAATTACCGAAGACCGCAAGGGCGAAGGTTTGCTGCTGACGCAATCGATCAGCGCCAATATTGCGTTGGGCAACATGCCTTCGATTTCTAAAGGCGGCGTCGTCAATGGTCGTGACGAGATAAAGCTGGCCCAGCGCCAAGTCGATGCCATGCGCATCCGCAGTTCAAGCCCGACGCAATTGGTCTCCGAGTTATCCGGCGGCAATCAACAGAAAGTAGTGATCGGTCGTTGGCTGGAGCGTGACTGCACGGTGATGCTCTTCGATGAACCGACACGCGGTATCGACGTCGGCGCCAAGTTCGATATTTACGCACTGCTGGGCGAATTGACCCGACAGGGCAGGGCGTTGGTGGTGGTCTCCAGTGACCTGCGAGAACTGATGCTGATCTGCGATCGCATTGGCGTGCTGTCCGCTGGACGCCTGATCGATACGTTCGAGCGCGACACCTGGACCCAGGACGAGCTGCTTGCTGCCGCGTTTGCCGGCTATCAAAAACGTGATGCGCTGCTGAATGAAGCGGCGCCCAGGAACATCTCATGAAAACATCCACGACCACCTCTTCAAATCCGGCCGTACCTTCGCCGGGCAAGCGCAGCGGAAATTACTATGGTCTGGGCACATATCTGGGCCTGGCTGGCGCATTAATCGCGATGATCGCGCTGTTTTCCGCACTCAGTGATCACTTCCTGTCGTACGAAACCTTCAGTACGTTGGCCAACCAGATCCCGGACTTGATGGTGCTGGCGGTGGGCATGACCTTTGTCTTGATCATCGGCGGTATCGACTTGTCAGTGGGCTCGGTTTTGGCCTTGGCGGCGTCCACCGTCAGCGTAGCCATCCTCGGCTGGGGTTGGGGTGTTGTGCCCTCTGCGCTGTTGGGGATGCTCTGCGCGGCGGTGGCGGGCACGGTGACGGGTTCAATCACCGTGGCCTGGAAGATTCCGTCGTTTATCGTCTCCCTCGGTGTACTGGAGATGGCCCGTGGCGTCGCGTATCAGATGACCGGCTCACGTACCGCGTACATCGGCGACTCCTTCGCCTGGCTGTCGAACCCGATTGCCTTTGGGATCTCGCCGTCGTTCATCATCGCGCTGGTGGTGATCTTCGTCGCTCAGGCGGTGCTGACCCGTACTGTGTTTGGCCGTTATCTGATCGGTATCGGTACCAATGAAGAGGCTGTGCGTCTGGCAGGGATCAATCCCAAGCCCTACAAGATTTTAGTGTTTTCTTTGATGGGGCTGCTGGCGGGCGTCGCGGCGCTGTTTCAGATTTCACGTCTGGAAGCCGCTGACCCTAACGCGGGTTCCGGATTGGAGTTGCAAGTCATCGCCGCCGTCGTCATTGGTGGCACCAGCTTGATGGGCGGCCGCGGATCCGTGATCAGCACCTTCTTTGGTGTTCTGATTATCTCGGTGCTGGCTGCAGGCTTGGCGCAAATCGGCGCGACTGAGCCGACCAAGCGCATTATTACCGGTGCGGTGATTGTCGTCGCAGTGGTGCTTGATACTTACCGCAGCAACCGCGCACGTCGGCAGGCTTGATATGTCGACGATCAAGGATGTAGCTGCACTGGCAGGGATTTCCTACACGACGGTGTCCCATGTTCTTAACAAAACGCGCCCGGTCAGTGACCCAGTGCGGATCAAGGTCGAGGCGGCAATCATTGCTCTCGACTATGTGCCCAGCGCTGTTGCACGCTCGCTCAAGGCCAAAGCCACTTCAACTATCGGTTTGCTGATTCCCAATGGCAGCAACCCGTATTTTGCTGAGTTGGCACGGGGCATCGAAGACTATTGTGAGCGCAACGGGTTTTGCGTGATTTTATGCAATGCCGATGACAATCCCGAAAAGCAGCGCGGTTATTTACGGGTACTGCTGGAGAAGCGCGTCGACGGTTTGATCGTCTCCTCAGTGGGAGGCGACGTCGGTATGGATGAAGGACTGGCGGCGGTACGTACGCCCATGGTGGTGGTCGACAGGGATCTTAAAGGCATCGTTGCCGATCTGGTGCGCATTGATCACGAACTGGGCGCTTATCTGGCGACTTGTCACCTACTCGAATTGGGTCATCGGCATATCGCCTGTATCTGCGGACCGGCACAAACCAGCGTGGCGCAAATGCGCTTGGCTGGTTATCGCCGCGCCATGCTTGAGGCCAAGGTAGTCGTGCCGGATGAATGGATCATCGAAAGCGATTTCACCAGCCCGGGCGGTTACCAAGCGGCGGTCACTTTGCTGAACCACAACCCGCCGACCGCAGTTTTCGCCGGTAACGACATGATCGGTATCGGTGTGTTGCGCGCCGCAGCCGAGCGCAACATCCGCGTACCTGGCGATTTGTCGGTGATCGGTTTTGATGACATCCAGATGAGCCGCTTCGTCTACCCGGCGCTGACCACCGTCGGCCAATCTATTCTTCAATTGGGTGAAATGGCCGCCGAGGTCTTGTTGCGACGCATCTCGGCACCGGCTCATACCGCCATTGAGCAGCGTATCGTGGCGCCGAGCATTGTTATACGCGAGTCCACCGCGCCGCCGACCAATGTGTTCAATGCCTTTCGCTGAAACAAATTGCCGCTGAAACAGATTAAAGAGTGCTGAAACATGCAAGCAAAAGTAGTGGTAGTGGGAAGCTTGAACATGGACTTGGTGACTCGAGCAGAGCGCCTGCCGCGGGCTGGTGAAACCCTGGCAGGCAAATCGTTTAGCACTGTTCCCGGCGGCAAGGGCGCTAACCAGGCCGTCGCTGCGGCCCGCTTGGGTGCCCATGTCGCCATGGTTGGCTGTGTTGGTGAGGATGCTTACGGCGAGCAGTTGCGGGCCGCGTTGGTCGATGAGCAGATCGACTGCGAGGCAGTGACCGCGGTGGCGGGTGTATCCAGTGGAGTGGCGCTGATTGTGGTGGATGCCAGCAGCCAGAACGCAATTGTCATTGTCGCGGGCGGCAACGGTCGGCTGACGCCTGAGGTGATGGTGGGTTTCGACTCAAAACTGGCCGAGGCAGACGTAATCATTTGTCAGCTTGAAGTGCCGATGGACACTGTCGCCCATACCCTCAAGCGCGGTCGTGAGCTGGGCAAGATCGTGATTCTCAATCCCGCGCCAGTTATTGGCCCGTTGCCGGCCGGTTGGTTCCCGCTGATTGATTACGTGATTCCCAATGAAAGCGAAGCCACAGCCTTGACCGGCGTTTCTGTGGATTCATTGGCGTCTGCTGAAGCAGCTGCCAGCAAATTATTGGAGGCGGGCGCCTCAAAAGTAATCATTACTTTGGGCGCACTGGGGTCGTTATTCGCTGACGGTCAAAGCTTCCAGCATTTTCCGGCGCCGAAGGTTCAGGCGGTAGACACCACTGCGGCCGGCGACACCTTTGTCGGTGGTTTCGCCGCTGCATTGGCGCGGGGCCAGAGTGAGTCTCAAGCCATAGGTTTTGGTCAGATTGCCGCCGCTCTATCGGTCACCCGTGCCGGCGCGCAACCCTCCATCCCAACCCTTAACGACGTTCAGAGTTTCCATCAGCCATGAAAAAGACACCTCTGCTCAATATTGCCTTGTCGCGCGTTATTGCCTCGTTGGGACATGGCGATATCGTCATGATCGTCGACGCCGGAATGCCGGTGCCGCCCGGCGTCGAGTTGATTGATCTCGCGCTGACCCAAGGAATTCCTGACTTTGCGAGCGTGCTGCGCATTGTGCTGACTGAAATGCAGGTCGAGAGCCATGTATTGGCCGAGGAGATGCTGGATAAACAGCCTCCGGCGTTGGTCGTTGTCGAAGGCCTGCACTTGCGGGGTGAACTGGGCCAGCAGCGCTTGGTCAGTCACGATGAGTTGAAAAATTTGAGTCGTTCGGCGCGAGCGATTGTGCGCACCGGTGAATGTCAGCCGTACACCAACATTGCTCTGGTCGCAGGCGTTACGTTCTAAGGTCGGTGCAGAGCAATCAGTATCTTTGATACAGGGAGTTTCACATGCCACGCTATACCGACTATCTGCAACAATTTTTTCGGAGCATCCTACTTTTGTCCGTACTCAGCGCTACCTCCGTGCAAGCCACCGAACGACGCGACCTGATCATCGACACGGATCCGGGCGCCGACGATGTCGTGGCGTTGCTGTTGGCGCTGGCTTCGCCTGAGGAGCTTAACGTGTTGGCGATCACCACGGTCGCTGGCAATGTGCGTCTGGACAAAACCTCACGCAATGCCAGGTTGGCGCGTGAGTGGGCAGGGCGCGAAGAAGTGCCGGTCTATGCAGGCGCCCCCAAGCCCTTGGTGCGTACGCCGATTTACGCCGAAAATATTCACGGCCAGGAAGGCTTGCCAGGTATCGCCGTGCATGAACCCAAAGTGGGTCTGGCCAACGGCAATGCCGTCGATTACCTGATTGCAACCCTGAGTAAAGCGCCGCCACACAGTATTACTCTGGCATTACTCGGTCCCGAGACCAACTTGGCGTTGGCGTTGGTGCAGGCGCCGCAAATCACTCAAGGGATTAAAGAAGTCGTTGTGATGGGCGGCGCGCACTTCAACGGCGGCAACATTACGCCAGTCGCGGAATTTAATATCTTCGCAGACCCGCACGCTGCGCAGGTGGTGTTGGCCAGTGGCGTCAAACTGACCTACGTCCCGCTGGATGTGACCCACAAAATACTTACCAGTGAACTGCGGCTTAAGCAGATCGAGGCGTTAAATAATCAGGCTGGCAAATTAGTAGGCGATATTCTTAACGAATATGTCAAAGCGGACATGGTCCAGTACGGGTTGCCAGGCGGGCCGGTACATGACGCCAGCGTCATCGCTTACCTACTCAAGCCTGAGTTGTTTTCCGGCAAGCAAGTCAACCTGACCATCGACACCCGCGAAGGCCCGACTTTTGGTCAGACCGTGGCGGACTGGTACGACACGCTCAAGCATGACAAGAACGTTTTCTGGGTCGAAAACGGCGATGCCCAAGGGTTCTTCGACCTGCTGACCTCACGTCTTAGCCGCTTGAAGTGAGGTCTTGCTGAAGAGGTCCTTTCGGGGCCTCATTCACTAATACTTGCGCAAGATGATCGCTGGGGTATTTCTCGAATACCTGGCTGATGAATGCCTGAGCGCCCGCGGTGCCTAGTTCTTTCACGAGCAAGTCTATGCCGATAATCGCCATCTCTTCAGCGCTACCGGGGCTGTAGGAGCATTGTCCCTGAGGCCACTTGGCCTTGATGTCAGCATCGATCGATACGATTGCCATTTCTGTCTCGTCTGGTCTGAAAAGTGGGTCCGGGCGCATCAATTCGCCGCAACACCTCGTGCTAAAGCGGGTCAGTAAACCATCTTGGCCGGCATTTGGCACTCAGACTTAGGCATGACGCGAGGCGCGTGCCAAACTTGTCGATAAATTTACGAGGATGCCGACGTGCACATTGACCTGAACAACCCTTCGAGTTTCACGTTAGAGGCCGTGCGCCAACTAATCGCTTCGGGAAAAGATGAGGTGCACAACCAACTGCGTGTCACCAAGGTTGGCAGTGCATATCTCTCGACGGCGGCGGTGGGCGGGGTGGATATCGATGGCCTGCTGTTTCGCCTGGAGACTTGGTCAGCAGGTTCCGGCTGTGTCGGACCGATTGCGGCCAGTGATGCGGTGTGGGTCATGCAGATATTCAATGCGCTTAAAGAAAACTGGGCCGATCCGCGCCTGGACTATGTCGATGTCTACTGAACACGTTTTGACATGATTTGACTGCCCGTCCGTTTGTCCGCTAAGGCAGACTCCAGCAGCTTCTGTTGAGGCCCAATGCGAGCGGCGTGTGCAACAAACACGTCTGATCACTGTCGCAGGGGGAGCTGAATACCGTTTATTTGAAAAGGAGGCTCTATGCCTTGGAAGTTCGCACCGTTCGTGATGTTGGTGGCAATAATCTGGTGCGCGGCGGTCGATGTCGGATCATACCAGAAAGAGTAACTGAACG
>NZ_JAMFRV010000260.1 GCF_026224925.1 Pseudomonas sp.
CGAGAAGTGCGTGGCGCAGCTTCGAGAGCGAACGCGGTAATGCCGCATTCGGCCATCTTTGAAATCGTCTCGTTATTAAACGGATTGAGCATTCCGATCACGATCGTGCCGGGCTTGATCAGCGTCAGCTCATGATCGTTGGGAGCGACGACCTTGAGGACCAGCTCAGCACCAAACGCATCCGTCGCACTGCCAAGGGTGGCGCCGCAGGACTGATAGGCGCTGTCAATAACGCAGGCAAGAATGCCGGCGCCACTTTGCACCGTGACCTGATGGCCTTGGGCAATCAGCTTCCTGATGGTTTCGGGGGTTGCGGCAACCCGCGTTTCGCCCGTGTGGGTTTCGAGAGGAACACCAATGTGCACGTTCAAATCTCCTGCGTGATCTTGTTCTTGTATTCGAATAGGCCAGTGCACTACGGGTGGCGCATCTGGTTCGGCCGATCAGCACGATCCCGCCGATACAAGGCGGGGCGCGGCATTTTGCAGGCGAAGCGCGCTGCCTTCAACCACTTATGAAAGGTGACGAAAAATTAACTACAAGTCATCCAGTGACCGTATGTCGCAGATATTTGCGCTAGCCCACGTATTACTTGGTCTGTAGCGTTATTGCGGATATTTACGGCTATTTAGTGATTCTCAGCGGGAATATCTGCTATTACTTTAATTTATAACCCGCAGGCCGCGGTTTCAGGAGCGATACGCAATTTCCAATCGTCTTCATACAGATGTTGAAAAAGCGACAAATTCGTATATCTGTAGGGTTGTATGTTTATTGACTACCAAGTCAGTTAGTCGCTGTAAGCCACTTCAGTGGCTGACGTGTAGCTTTTTGCCTCTCCTACCAGCCAATCGCGAAAAGCATGTAACGACGCCGACTCTACCTTCCGTTCCGGAACCATCAGGTAATAGGCCTTAATACTGGATAGCGCGTGGCTGTTGGCGATCACCAAGCGCTTCTCCGCGAGCTCGCGTTGAATCAGGAACGGCGGAATCAATGCAATGCCCATCTCGTGCATGGCGGCCTGAGCAAGCATGGAGAATAGCTCGTAACGCGGGCCTGTCATGTCGCGAGCAATATTCAGGTTTAGGGCGCTGAACCACTGACGCCACGCATAAGGGCGGGTGGTTTGTTGCAGTAATGGATACTCGGCGATCTCCTCGGCACTCAGGCTGTCGCGATCCCCCAGCAGGTGCGGGCTGCACACCGGCACTGGATTCTCACCCATCAACCGATGGGACTCGGTGCCTGACCAATCCGCATCGCCAAAATAGATCGCAGCGTCGAAGTCGGTGTCCGCAAATAAGAAGGGGCGGGTTCGGTTAGTCAAATTGACCGTGACGTCGGGTTGGCGCTGCTGGAAATCCTTGAGGCGCGGCAGTAACCACTGAGTACCAAAAGTTGGCACCACCGCCAGTTCGATCACGTTGGCGCCTTGCTGGCCCATGACTGACAGGGTGTCACGCTCCACGGCATCCAGTTGCGTTGCGACGCGCCGACTGTAAGAAAGTCCCGCTTCGGTCAGCTTCACTCCGCGTCGAGAGCGCCGGAACAGTTCGACGCTGAGAAAATCCTCCAGGCCAGCGATCTGTCGACAAATGGCCCCTTGGGTGATGGAAAGCTCCTGCGCGGCCTTGGTAAAGCTCTCGTGTCTGGCTGCTGCTTCGAAACTGACTAACGCAGTGGTGCTGGGGATCTTTCTGCGCATGTACCTCTACCTCACTCGTAGATCTCGAGTCTCGGATTTATTGATCGTTACGGAGTGATAAATTAGCACAACAGTATGCGAAAACCTCGTTTGCCGTATCGAGAGGCACGGCCTAGGATCAGTCCACGACTTTAAACCTGATTCGCGAGGACTCACTCATGGGCGGCAAAGCAAGCTTCAACTGGATCGATCCACTGTTATTGGATCAGCAACTCACTGAAGAAGAACGCATGGTTCGAGATAGCGCTGAGCAGTTCTCCCGTGACAAGTTGGCGCCGCGAGTTCTCGAAGCCTTCCGCCATGAGCGCACTGATACCGCAATATTTCGTGAGATGGGCGACGTCGGCTTGCTGGGCGCGACCATTCCTGAAGAATACGGTGGCAGCGGTATGAACTACGTGTGTTACGGACTGATCGCACGTGAAGTTGAGCGCGTTGATTCGGGCTATCGCTCGATGATGAGTGTTCAGTCATCGTTAGTGATGGTGCCGATCAATGAGTTTGGCACTGAAGCGCAAAAGCAAAAATACCTGCCCAAGCTGGCCTCGGGTGAATGGATCGGTTGTTTCGGTCTTACTGAGCCCAATCATGGTTCCGATCCGGGCGCGATGATCACGCGCGCTAAAAAAGTCGACGGTGGTTATCGCTTGTCCGGCAGCAAAATGTGGATCACTAACAGCCCGATCGCAGATGTTTTCGTGGTGTGGGGCAAGGATGATGCAGGCGACATTCGTGGCTTCGTTTTGGAGAAGGGCTGGGCAGGTCTGAGCGCTCCTGCTATCCACGGCAAGATCGGTCTACGGGCTTCTATTACGGGCGAAATCGTAATGGACAACGTGTTTGTTCCTGAAGAAAACATCTTCCCGGACGTTCGCGGTCTTAAAGGGCCGTTTACCTGCCTTAACTCTGCACGCTACGTCATTTCCTGGGGAGCGTTGGGTGCGGCCGAATTCTGCTGGCACACAGCGCGCCAATACACGTTGGACCGTCAGCAGTTTGGGCGGCCACTCGCTGCTACCCAGCTTATTCAGAAGAAGCTGGCGGACATGCAGACCGAGATCACCATGGCCTTGCAGGGCTGCCTGCGTCTGGGACGCATGAAGGACGAAGGGACTGCGGCAGTCGAGATTACGTCGATGATGAAACGTAACTCGTGCGGCAAATCCCTGGACATCGCCCGAATGGCGCGCGACATGTTGGGTGGCAACGGCATCTCTGATGAGTTCGGTGTCGCCAGGCATTTGGTTAACCTTGAGGTTGTGAATACCTATGAGGGTACGCATGACGTGCACGCGCTTATTTTGGGTCGTGCGCAGACGGGTATCCAAGCCTTCTATTAAGTAGCTGAATGCTGGCTGTGCATTTATAGAGAAAGGAGTTTGCTGATGGGCGCGCTTTCACATCTACGGGTTCTCGATTTGTCGCGAGTGCTTGCTGGTCCCTGGGCCGGACAAATCCTCGCGGATCTCGGGGCTGAGGTGATCAAGGTCGAGCGCCCCGGAAATGGTGATGATACTCGCGCTTGGGGGCCGCCTTTTCTGAAGGATGCTGAGGGTGAGAACACCAGTGAGGCGGCGTACTACCTTTCGGCGAATCGGAACAAAGAGTCGGTAACTATCGATTTCACCAAGCCTGAAGGTCAGAAGCTGGTGCGGGACTTGGCGGCCAAATCCGACATTATTATCGAGAACTTCAAAGTGGGTGGGCTGGCTGCCTACGGTTTGGACTATGAGTCACTGAAGGCTATTAATCCACGGCTAATCTATTGCTCGATTACCGGCTTTGGACAAAGCGGTCCGTATGCCAAGCGTGCGGGCTACGACTTCATGATTCAGGGGCTTGGCGGGTTGATGAGTCTTACGGGGCGGCCGGAAGGAGATGACGGCGCGGGTCCGGTGAAGGTGGGTGTTGCCTTGACTGACATCCTTACCGGGTTGTACTCAACCGTTGCGATCCTTGCGGCATTGGCGCATCGGGATCAGGGTGGTAAAGGTCAGCACATCGACATGGCATTGCTTGATGTGCAGGTCGCTTGCCTTGCCAATCAGGCAATGAACTATCTGACTACGGGCGTTGCTCCGCGGAGACTGGGTAATTCTCACCCTAACATCGTGCCTTATCAGGATTTTCCTACCGCAGACGGGGACTTCATTCTGACGGTGGGTAACGACAGTCAGTTCAGGAAGTTTGCCGAGGTCGCCGGTCAGTCGCAGTGGGCGGCGGACCCGCGGTTTTTGACGAATGCACTGCGTGTTGCCCATCGTGCTGAACTTATTCCACTGATTCGGCAGGCAACGGTGTTCAAGACGACGGCTGAATGGGTGGCGCAGCTGGAGCAAGCTGGTGTGCCATGTGGGCCAATCAACGACCTGGCCCAAGTGTTTGCAGATCCGCAGGTTCAGGCGCGAGGTCTGGCTATTAACATGACTCATGCGTTGGCGGGGAGCGTGCCGCAGGTCGCGAGTCCTATTAGATTGTCTGAAACGCCCGTCGAATACCGTCTCGCCCCTCCTTTGCTGGGGGAGCATACGTCTGATGTATTGGCGCGGATTCTAGGTCTGGACGATGGGGCTGTAGTCGCATTACGTCGCGCTGGCGTGCTGTAGCTATATATAGGTGGGAAATGTGGCTCGGTTTCCTAGCGTTTTACGGTATTTGATAGAAAGCTTGGATTAACCCTTGACGTAACTTTTTCTGGGCCTATAATTCGCACCTCTTCCGGAGCAGATGAAACGGAAACTCCTTGGTAATCAACGAGTTAGCCAGTTAGTTAGCGAGGAAGAGGCTTTGATCGCGGTGATCGAAAGCGGTGAAAAAAGGCAGTTGACAGCGAGTTGAAACGCTGTAGAATTCGCCTCCCGCTAACGAGCAACGTGAAGTTGATCGAAGCGCAAGTGGTTGAAGTAACAAAGGAAACTTTGAAACTTCGTTGAA
>NZ_JAMFRV010000261.1 GCF_026224925.1 Pseudomonas sp.
CATTTGCTCGTTCATCATGCGCGAGCACCCAGTGTCTGTTTTGCGCTGATTAGTCGAAGAGGTAGCGCTTAATAATCGGATCGTCATTTCTGCGATTACTTATGCCGAAATGCGTTACGGGCAGATACCTGTTTTACTGAATCCAAGCCAGTTCTGCTTTACCTCTTTGAACAGAAGCCAATGGGTGATGTTGCCCTCGGTCAGGTCTTCTGAACAAGCTCGGTCACGAAGAAAAACCAGGTATCGAATGATGAGCGATGCAACTCTTTGTACTTATCATCCTCGCTGTCGAAGAGAAGGAACGGGTCTACGAACAGCGGGAGGTCGTTGACCAGAGCCACGTCAAATGCCCCATACTCATCGACGGTTTCTGCGCTCACCTGGAAGACGTCCGAGAAATAGATTTGCGGAATGTAGTCACGACCAATCATTTTGGCTCCTATAGGGTGCGCTCAGCCAGCCGCGTCAAATCTGCAAAAACAGACGGCCACCTCGATGAGGTGGCCGTTGCGATTTTCGAAGCAAGTAAGCCAGAAATCAATCTGAACTATCGAGACGTATCATTCGATGAAAATCTCGTTAGATGCTTCCCAAAATCTCAGGTTATTGTGCCCGCTACAGACAAAATGTAGGTTCTCAAAGAAGTTGAAAATCCCCTCCTAGTAAATCAAAGGCTTGTGCAACTTTTTGAGAAGGTCTGCAGAGGTCGTCTCGAAATAAACGACATCTGCCTACATGGTTCTCAAAATAATTGAAGCGAGGGGCGCTCATGAACTCCATGAGCAGGTGTGAAGCTGCTGTAGTGCGTGCGATGCATTGGCCAGCGATGATCTTGACTGACAGGACGTGCTGTGTGGGTCCGGTGCGCTTTGGGATCGATGCGGCTGCATCAACCATGCGATGTGTAACGAACAGAGAAGTTCTGATTGAAAAATTGGAGAGGTCGCACATTCTTCATGTCATGTACGGGCATGGAGAACATCAATGCAAACCAGGTACTGTGAGGCATGTGGCAAGCGATTTCAGCCTCGGTCGCAAACGCCGCATCAAGCCTATTGCTCTGAACTGGATTGTCAGCGGGTCCGCCGACTGCGATGGCAACGTGACAAGCGCAAGAACGATCCCGATTACGCTGACAACCAGGCACGGGCCCAACAAGCGTGGAGTACGCGCAATGCGGATTATTGGAAAAATTACCGCGCGACGCATCCCGATTATGTCGAGCAGAACCGCAATAAGCAACGTGTGCGCGACGCACGAGACACCGGCGGTGCGGACGTAGGGCTTGCAAAGATGGACGCGTCAAATTCACTTCCACGACTGTCTTCTGGTCTATATCGCATGCAATCCGTTTCTCAATCGGGTCTTGCAAAGATGGACGTGTGGACGGTAGAACTACAGGTGCTGTCCTACTCATCATAGACAGAACGGGCCCTTGCAAAGAGATGATGTGTTCGATGCCAGGCAAGACTGCTGCTATCTTGAGCTTAACGTCTTGTCCCGACGAGCCGATTTGCGATTGTCTCCGGAAAGACGTATCAACCTTCTTGGTAATTGACGGCTATGTTAAGAGATCAATTCAACGCTGCCGAAGCGAAACCGCATTCCGATATGCGGGCCGTGGAGTACGTTCGCATGTCGACTGAGCATCAGCAGTATTCCACCGAAAATCAGGCTTCTAAAATTCGCGAATACGCGAGCCGGCGGGGAATCGAGGTCATCCGTACCTATGCTGATCAGGGTAAGAGCGGATTGAGCATTGACGGGCGCGAAGCGTTACAGCGGCTGATTCGTGACGTTGAGAGCGGATCCAACGAGTTCCAAATGATTCTGGTGTATGACGTCAGTCGTTGGGGCCGCTTTCAGGACGCTGATGAAAGCGCGTACTACGAGTATCGCTGCCGCCGGGCGGGCATCCAAGTGGTCTATTGTGCCGAGCAGTTCGAAAATGATGGATCGCCGGTATCCACTATTGTGAAGGGCGTGAAGAGAGCTATGGCTGGCGAATACAGTCGCGAGCTCTCGGCCAAAGTGTTTGCCGGCCAGTGTCGGCTGATTGAACTAGGATATCGCCAGGGCGGGCCAGCCGGGTATGGATTACGCAGGGTTTTGATTGATCAACACGGATGCTTAAAAACTGAACTCACCCGCGGTGAACACAAGAGCTTACAAACCGATCGCGTTATTTTGGTGTCTGGGCCAGAGGAGGAGGTGAGCACTGTAAATCAGATGTATCGCTGGTTTATTGATGACGGCCTGGTGGAAGGCGAAATAGCAGGGCGACTAAATGAACTGGAACTGAAGACCGACCTAGGCCGCTCCTGGACGCGGGCCACAGTTCACGAGGTGCTAACGAACGAAAAGTATATCGGTAATAACGTATACAACCGCACCTCCTTCAAGCTCAAGAAACTTCGGGTGGTCAATACGCCTGAGATGTGGGTGCGCAAAGAGAATGCCTTCGATCCCATCGTACCTAGAGACTTGTTTTATACGGTACACGGCATCATGCAGGCTCGCGCACGGCGCTATACAGATGAGGAGCTGATCAGGCGTCTTCGTAACCTGTATCAGCATCGTGGCTTCCTTTCTGGCCTGGTGATTAATGAAACCGAGGGCATGCCTTCAACTGCGGTTTACTCACACCGTTTTGGCAGCTTGCTGCAGGCATATCAGACGGTTGGTTTTTCACCGGACAGGGACTATCGTTATCTTGAGGCCAACAGATTCTTGCGGCTTTATCATCCAGAAATCGTTGTCCAGGTAGAGCGGTCGATTGCCGAACTAGGTGGTGTAGTGGTTCGCGATCCGGCGACCGACATGCTGCGGCTAAATGACGAATTCAGCGTTTCTCTGGTTCTCGCTCGCTGCCAGGAACACGGTGCAGGTCGGTATTCCTGGAAGATTAGATTTGATACAAGCTTAGCTCCGGACATCACGGTAGCGGTACGGCTCGATCGGACAAATCGAGCTCCCCTCGACTACTACCTGCTTCCACGTCTGGATTTCGATTACGGACGGATACGTCTGAAGGAGAGCAACCCTATTGAATTTGAGGCCTATCATTTCGACTCCCTGGATTATCTGTACAGCATGGCTGAACGTGCTCGAGTAAGGAAGGCTGCCTGAATATGGAACAGTGGCCCAGTGAAATGCGGATGATCCCAATCGACTTGATCGAAACGTTGAATCCAAGAGAGCGCAACATGCGCGTCTTCGAAGAGATCGTCGCCAACATAAAAGCGATTGGCCTAAAAAAGCCGATTACTGTGACCGTGAGGACCAAGCCGGATGGCTCGGAGCGCTATCTGCTCATATGCGGCGAGGGGCGAGTAAAGGCGTTCAGAGCATTGGGTGAAACGACCATTCCGGCGCTCGTTGTGACAGTGGATGATGAGGGGGCGCTCATCATGAACCTCACCGAAAATATGGCACGCCGCCGATATAGGCCATTGGAGGCTATGCAAGGAATTGAACAGCTGCGAAAGCAGGGGTATGACAAGAAGACAATCGCCTTAAAGACCGGCCTTAAGCCCGAGCACGTAGGCGGCATTCTGTCGCTGTTGAAAAATGGTGAGGAGCGGCTACTAGTAGCGGTGGCCAAAGGTCGCATCCCTTTGACCGCGGCCCTGACAATCGTTGATGCGGGTGATGATAACGCAGCGGTGCAGGTTGCTTTACAGAATGCTTATGAGTCCGGTGCATTGCGTGGTCAGCAGTTGCTGCAGGCCAGGAAGGTTATCGAAAATCGGCAGGTCCTCGGCCCGTCCGTATCTACTGGTACGCGGCGTCGGCGGGTTGATGTGACTACCTCGAGTTTGATCCGAACTTATCAGAAAGAGGTGGCTCGGCAGAAGCTGATGGTGAAGAAGGCAGAGTTCGCACAGCAGCGTTTGCTATTCGTAACGGGGGCCTTGCGCCAGCTACTGGTCGATGAAAACTTTACGACGCTTCTTCGTGCAGAGGGGCTTGATACCTTGCCAAAATATCTGTCTGAGCGAGTTTGGCCTATGGGGCACGCAGCATGAGCAACGTCACACTGGGTTTTATTCCCGAGCCGATCCGCGTTCCGACGGATCATATTTTGCTGTCGAAAAAGGTATCGCCTGAGTCAATTGCGTCGCGCAAGTTTGATCAGATTCTTGCATCAATCGAGGAGATCGGACTGATCGAACCACTGTCGGTTGTACCGGAAGGGAAGGACGCGAATCAATCTGACCGTTACATTTTACTTGACGGGCATTTTCGTTTAATCGCGTTACAGCAGTTGAATTGCACAGAGGTATGCTGCTTAGTAGCTACTGACGATGAGAGCTATACCTATAATAGCCGAGTCAATCGGTTGTCGACGGTGCAAGAGCATTTTATGATCCGCCGCGCTATTGAGCGTGGCGTTACTCCGCAGCGTCTCGCCAAGGCTCTCAGTGTTGATGTCAGCCAAATCACCAAAAAGCTCAAGCTCCTAAATGGGATTTGCCCAGAAGCGGCGGAGCTGCTTGCAGATCGGCAGTTTTCCACGGAAATTTCGCGAGTGCTGCGCAAGATGAAGCCTACTCGCCAAGTCGAATGTGTCGAACTCATGGTTTCAGCCAATAACATCACGGTGGCCTATGCTGAAGCGATGCTCGTTGCGACACCGGCACTGATGCTTATCGACGGCAAGAAGCCGCAGCGTATGTCTGGAGTCTCGCAGGAACAGATTTCCAAGATGGAGCGCGAGATGAGCAACTTGCAGGTGCAGTACAAGACAGTTGAGCAGACTTATGGCGAGGATGTTTTGCACCTGGTGCTGGCAAAAGGGTATCTGGCTAAGTTACTCGAAAATGAAGCAGTGTCACATTACCTCAAGCAGCGTCAACCTGAAATATTTTCGGAATTCGAGATCATTGTGCAGACGGTTTCACTTGATCAATAGTCAGGCAACACAGACGGCGTCTGAATTTTTTCAATTCTTTATTCTGGCAAAGCGTCAGGTTTTGGTAAATCGGATTGAGTCGGATCAGCGGTCTGCGCAAGGTAGGCTTCGAGCTTCGATGAGCGTAGCCAATAATACTGTCTGCAAGGCCTCGTCGTAGATGTCGGGCCACCGAAAGCAGCAATGCCAGACCGGGATAAGACACTGGCCAGGGACTTTGGGCTGCAATGAAGTGAAATTGCCAGTTCGCGACCAAACACATATTTTTCCCGAAATGCTTCAAGATCGGATAATCGTACAAAACGCGTCTGCCTTCCATTGATATTTCGTATCCGGCTCTTGATCACCTGTTGTTGAACGAGAGCATAAACTACCTCCTGCTTTACCCCTAGAGCGTGAGCTGCTTCGACGACGCCAACTTCGCTCGCACTGGTTGGCGTTGATGAATCCAACAGGCTTTTTACCAGCACCCGTTCGAAAATCCAATCGCAGATGCGTCGGTCGGAATTTCCTACCCCTGAAATTCCGATGGTCCCGTTTATGGAAGCGGTTAGAATTTTTCTAAAGATACCGTCCTCCCTAGCTACGCACCTCATTAGCTGTGAGAAGGAAATCTGTGTATTTTTAATCTGCTTTTGGAGCGAAACATCTGATGCCGGACGAAGCAAGTCTTGAATACCATTCTGCGCGATGAACCATGGGGCACCAGCCTGAGGTTGCCCTCCCCATATTTTCAGGAAGCCGGCATGGATGAGTTCCACAACGCGGTTTTTTGACAGTCCCAGCTTGCGCGCAGCTTCTTCTACGCTCACCGCACTATGCAGTTTGTCAGCGATGGCTTGGAGGCTAGATATCTCTACCACTCTGGCGACGCGACCGCTTGGGTAAACCTGGTCACGGCAATGCACTTCTCCCGCCTCGGCTGCACGTGATACAACCGCGACTCTCAAATTCATACGGCTTGCAGCCGCCTCTACCGGAAGCCACCTATGTTCAGTAATAGCATCGACATGGAGTCTCTTATGCCGGAGAGCGAGAGGTGCCTCCCATTTGTCCAGTATGTATCTTTCAATCGCATCTCGAACGAATTGATATGCAGGGTCAGACAGCCGATCGAATATCTCCTTATATATAGGTCCTAGAGCAACACTCAGTTTCCATGCTCTTCCATCCTCTCGCTCCGCGCGGATTCGATCGAGACCTTGTTCAAGCCCGTGAGGCCAGCGCAGCAACATAGCCGCAGCATTCCTGCATATTGCTGACGTCGTAACCAACGATGCTGAATCGGCGATCTTGAGCGGCTTTCTTGCCCGAGGATTTGAGGAGCATGCCCCGAATCGAAAAGCAAGCTCGTGCAGCTCCGTGAGCGAGAGATGCTTTAAGTGCGGGGCCCGTTGCGTGTCTGCCTTGAAGGCTAGCTGCAGTTCGCGTACCAGCCACAGCTCATCGGCATTTGCGTTGGCAGTATCGTCGGCACTTCCAAGACTGCCGCCGCAATCGGGGCAGCTGAGAGTGATATGTTCGGTCCAGTCGAGCTGGCTTCCGCAATGCCGACAGATATCGCATAGCCGTGTCTTATGCTCTATGCAGCACGTGACAAGTGAGAGGTCCCAGAAAAGGCTCCAGTAGCCTTTTTCTGCAAGACATCTCCCGCAAAACCTGCGGCGCCGCAAATTCCACAGCGGCATAGGACGCGTTGGCGG
>NZ_JAMFRV010000262.1 GCF_026224925.1 Pseudomonas sp.
CGATCCAGGGTATGAGCGGTCCAGCGTTTGGCGTCGAACGTCGGCGCTGCGCAAGTGGCAGGTGTGTCGGCACCTTTGTCAGCGTCAGAGCATTTTTGCGGGCCATACGTGCGCTGCAGGTTAGCGCCATAAAAGTCGAACCAACGACCGTGATTAAAACCGCGAGCGCTGCTGGCGCCAGCATTGCTACGGTTGTCATCTTTGCCATAAAACACCGCCAGAGGATCTGTGTCAGCGGGCAAGCCAGAAAACATGGGCTCGCGACCCTCAACATAAGTGCGACTGTCGCCTGCGGTTACCGTATTGACGCCAAGGGAGTAGAACGGATGGCCTTCGGGCGTGACCAGATACCAACGCCCATTGAGTTTTTCTGTGCGGAAAAAGCCCTTGGCTTCAAAACTCGGACCACCGAGCCAACCACCGAACTGGTCCTGCTTGGGTCGGTCTGCAAGCCACGTTTTGAGCTGCTGCTGTTCCTTGACCGCCGACGCTTTGAGTTGCTCGTCACTGGCTATTTTTTCTGGCCATTTGCTGCGAGTGAACTGACCGTAGGCATCAACGATATTGGCGTAGGCGGCGTTCTGAATAACGTCGCCTTCCTGCACGCCGAACCGCTCGACAAGAATGCTTTGGGCAACGTTAGGCTGGTTGATAGAGAGCGTGACCGAGACCACTTTGCTGCGATCCAGCTGACCTTGAGCATTGGCCAGTAACACACGCTGCCCTTCATACGTCCATGGCATCGGTGGGCCAGCGAACATGCCTTGGCTCAGTGGTGTACTGGCTTGCAACGGAATGAACAACGTTTGCGCAGGACCAGCGGGCAAATCGACCCGACTGTTGATCACGCCGCCGTCAGCGCTCTGGATCTGCACATCCAAAGTCAATGCCCAGTCCATGGCACTTTGAATACGCAACGTCATGTTGCTGTCAGCAGACCAATCCCAGGTGCCCGCTTGTGGCGTCAGACGCAGAGTAGGACGTGCCACAGGGTTAAACGTGACGCGTCGCAATACTTCGCCTTCAGCCGTTTGCTCGGCGTTGGATTGCGGCAGGCTGGCATCTTGCGTGGTGATCTGAACCACGTCTGCAGGGCGAACGAAGTTGAATAAGGTTTGTTGCCCATCCGGGGCAGCCTGTAAGGGACCGACTAGTAGTGGCCCGGAAAACATCAGAGCTAAAACCGTGGACAGCGAACGGCGAATCATTTGCTTAGTACCTCTAACGACCCGTTGATCGCCTGGCGTGAAGTGAAGCTTGAAAAGACCATCACCGCTTAAGCGTGATGCTGAATAGAAATGACAACCAGGCGCCAGATCGAGATAAGACCCAATCCGGTGCCAATGATGCCCAACTGGACTCAGGAAATTTCGCGACGAAATGGCGGCAACGCGTTGAGAATCGCTTTACCGTAACGCTGGGTCACCACACGCCGGTCTAGCAGCGTGATAGTGCCTCGGTCCTCTTCGGTTCGCAGCAACCGTCCGCAGGCTTGAACCAGGCGTAACGATGCGTCAGGCACGGCGATTTCCATGAAGGGATTGCCGCCTCGGGCTTCGATCCATTCCGCCAATGCTGCCTCGACCGGATCATCGGGGACCGCGAACGGGATCTTGGCAATCACCACGTGCTCGCAATAAGCGCCGGGCAAATCCACACCTTCAGCGAAACTGGCCAGCCCGAACAGTACGCTGGACTCGCCACTGTCGACCCGCGCCTTGTGCTTGTTCAGGGTTTCCTGCTTGGACAGATTGCCCTGAATGAACACTTGCTTGCGCCAGTCACGCTCGAGACCGTCGAACACGTCCTGCATCTGTTTGCGTGACGAGAACAGCACCAGTGTGCCGCGCGAACCTTCCACCAACCGAGGCAGCTCGCGAATGATCGCGGCGGTATGCGCCACCGCATCCCGAGGGTCGGCCTTGAGGTCTGGCACGCGCAACACGCCTGCATCGGCATGGTGAAATGGACTTGGCACTACCGCTGTCACTGCACCCTTGGGCAATCCGGCGCGCATGCGGTACCGATCAAATTTACCCAGCGCGGTCAAGGTTGCGGAGGTGACCAAGGCACCATACGCGACATTCCACAGATTTCTGCGAAGCATTTCTGCCGCCAGAATCGGGCTGGCGTTGACTTCGATATCGAACAACGAGCCGCTGTCGGCCAATGTTAACCATCGCGCCATGGGCGGGCTGTCTTCAGGGTCTTCGACGGTAAAGGCGGTCCACAACTCCCAACTACCGTGAGCACGAGCCAGCAAGCTGCCGAACAACGGATACCACTCTTCGGCTTGGTGGCTGGCAATGCCGATGTTGACCTCGCCATCCATTCCGGTCTTGAGGAGTTCTGTCAGGCGCGTAAACAGGTCGTCCAGCCGGGCAAAGCCCTTTTTCAGCTCGGCGCCCATTTCACGCATGTGTTCAGGCACCACACCACCGATGAAGCGATGTCGAGGGCGTTCGCGGCCCTGCATGTCTTCACCGGGTTTGAAGTCCGCCAGTTGTTCGCAGGCGGCGAACATGAACTGCTGTTGAGTCTTGATCTCGCGCGCCAGTTCTGGAACCTGTTCGATCAGTTTGCCCAGATCGCCCGGCAACGGATGCTGGGCTAGCAGTTTGGTGAGGTTTTTCGCCGTTTGCTCCAGCCAGTCCGACGTCGATCGCAAGCGGGTGTAATGTGCGAAATGGCCGATGGCTTTGTCTGGCAGGTGATGCCCTTCGTCGAACACGTAGAGGGTTTCACGCGGGTCCGGCAACACCGCGCCGCCACCCAATGCCAAGTCAGCCAGCACCATGTCATGGTTGGTGACGATCACATCGACCTTGCCCATGCCTTCGCGGGCCTTATAAAAGGCGCACTGCTGGAAGTTCGGGCAATGGCGGTTGGTGCACTGGCTGTGGTCGGTCGTCACGCGCGCCCAGTCCTGGTCTTCCAGGGCTTGGGGCCAACTGTCGCGGTCGCCATCCCACTTATTGCCAGCAAGCTTTTCGATCATACTGGTAAAGAGCTTCTGGCTAGCCTCATCGACCTCGATCCTGAAGCCCTCTTCTTCAAACAGCTGAGCGGTGGCAGTTTGCGCGTGGCCTTCCTGCAACAGCATGTCGAGTTTGGACAAGCACATGTAGCGGCCGCGGCCCTTGGCCAAGGCGAACGTAAAATTAAGACCGCTGTTGCGCATCAGGTCCGGCAGGTCTTTGTAGACGATCTGTTCTTGCAGCGCGACCGTTGCCGTAGCAATCACCAGACGCTTGCCCGCAGCCTTGGCCGTGGGGATTGCCGCAATGGCGTAAGCGACGGTTTTGCCGGTACCGGTGCCCGCCTCGACCGCGACCACCGCCGGATCACCCGAGCGTCGGCCTTCTTCATCGGTGTCGATATCGCCCAGCACTTTGGCGATCTCGGCGATCATCAAACGCTGGCCATAGCGCGGCTTTAGGCTTTTGGCTTCGAGGAAACGCGAATAAGCGCCCTGAATCTGGGATTTGAGTTCGTTACTGATCATGGGCTTCGGGGCGCTACAAATCGGTTGAAAGTGCTGGATAAATTTTCAGTGTTTCTAAGAGGCGGCTATCATACCGCGCTAATTCATCCCGCGCAGATCGGAGTACCGAATGACAGCTTTTGCCCTTGTCTACACCCTGCATGTGCTGGCGGCCCTGGTTTGGGTCGGCGGCATGTTCTTCGCCTGGATGGTACTGCGCCCAGCAGTCGGCGCGGCACTTGAAGGCCCAAATCGCCTGAAATTATGGGTCCAGGTGTTTCCACGGTTTTTTTTCTGGGTCTGGGTGGCGGTGTTGGTGTTGCCTATTACGGGAGTCGGCATGATCAACCAACGCTTTGCCGGTTTCGAAACCGCGCCACGTTATGTGCAAATCATGATGGGGTTGTACGTGGTGATGGTGGCGCTGTTTATCCGCATCCACTCACTGCAACTGCCAGAACTGCGTCGCGCCGTGGAAGCCGAAAAATGGCAAGAAGGTGCCGCAACGCTGGGGCGCATACGCCGGTTGGTGGGGACTAATTTGATTGTCGGGTTGGTGCTGGTAGCCGTGGCTGCGAGTCGGCCTGGGTTTTGATTACAGGGATCACCTATATCGGGAGGCCGGCGGCGCGGTCTGCCTGAAACACCGCGCTGCTGCCATTCGCGAACAAGTTCGCTCCCACCGGGACTGGCGTTTGATCCAGTCCTCCAGGAGCTGCCGAAGGCTGCGATAAGGTCCGCAGGAGCTCGCCAACACGTTGGCTCAGATTTTAGTAAAAACCTTACAACCGCTGAACCGTCAAAGAACCATCCCGTCCCGGTGCACCTGGCTGTCCAGGCTGCCCCGGCGTGCCTGACTTGCCGCCATCTGCGCGGTACACCAGGCAACCTTTGGTCGCCCCGCCTTTACCCGCGAGCCCCG
>NZ_JAMFRV010000263.1 GCF_026224925.1 Pseudomonas sp.
CGAGAGCAGGTGTGGAACATGTCCATACTTGATTGATCGGACGTCGTTTCGTTGTTTTCCAGAAAGAATGCTCATGATCGTATCTCCTAGTTGCTGCGTGGATTCAGAAATCCGAATGCGCTGAAGCGACTTAGTCGGACAGGAAGTCCGAGACATGGCGGACGAAGAGTTCGGGGTACATGTGGTGCGCGCCGTGATTGGAGTCGGGGTAGATGATCAACTGCGCGTACGGCATGTTCTGCTGCATGATGAAAGAGTTCACCGTGGGCATGATCACGTCGTTACTGCCGTTCATGACGAGTGTTGGCTGCTTGATCGTCTTGAGATAGTCATAGGCCCCCTTTTGCTGGACGCCCCATTTACCCATCGCTTCGACCTGGGCAGGCGACACCTTGTCGTTCACTTCGGGATCACGACCCTCTTGCCGAAGATGCGTGCGCTTCAGGAACTCCCGTCCCGCCGCCTGGCCCGCCGCAGACGGACTGAACTTGACCGCGAGCCAAACATTGTCGGGCGGATCGTAGGTGGCGCCAAAGAGCCGCCCTGCAGCCTGGGTCAGCAACTCCATTCCCTGACCGCCGCGCGGACCGGTGCCATCGACGATCAACTTGCGAACGAGAGCGGGTGCCTGCAAAGTGATTTCCTGCGCGACCATGCCGCCGATCGAGAAGCCAAATACGTCAACTTGCTTCAGGCCCAGCGCCTTGATGAAAGCGATGGCGTTGGCAGCCATCTGCTCAAATGTGGTCGGGACCTCGCCAGAGCTGCTGGAAACGCCCGCATTGTTGAACAGGATCACCTCCCGGCCACGAGCCAAGCCATCCGTCACCATCGGGTCCCAATAATCCATGGTGCCGATGTAGTGCTGGTTGAAGACGAGCGGCACGCCGCCGGCCTTGCCGAAGCGCCGATAGGCAAAGCGGATTCCGTTAGCCTCTACGAACTGTGTCGGTGTGGTCTGGTGGGTATGAATCATCATGGACTCCCTTGTTACTTGGTGGGCGTCGCATCGGCTATGAGTGCCAGGGCGGCTCTCGCGCAATCGATGTCGTTCTGCAGCGTGGGCGCACCGCTCAGCCCGATCGCCCCGACCACTTCTCCGTTCACCTTGATGGGAAACCCCCCGCCCCACGCCGCCACGCGTGGAAGCGTGGGGATACCAGCCAAAAGCGATGGATCGCCTTGAATGAAGTTGAAAAAGTCCTGCGTGGAAACGCCGAACAGTGCTGTGTACGCCTTGTTCTGCGACATCTCGATGGAAAGGATAGGGGCCCCATCCATCCGGCCGAAGGCCTTGAGATTGCCGCCGTCATCGAAAATAGTTACGTTCTCGGTAACGCCAAGTTCTCTCGCTTTCGCCACCGCTGCATCCACCATTTTCTGTGCCAGCTCAAAAGAAATGCTGTGTTTCTTGATCACATTAGTCATTTGGCCCTTCCTTCACTTGATTTGTGTCGTGCGTTGGTCGATTGCCTTGCGTGCAATTCCGATCTTCAGGCGGCACTGTGACCACCATCGAGACGAGGACACGGCGTGTGATGTAATGAAGCTTCGTCCGATGCGATGAAGAGATCGCGTTGGCAGGGTCTTCCAAGAGGCCGGGGCGGCCCGGCGGAACCTCTGCCACCTCTCCGCCGTGCCGATGAAACGGGCCAGCATGCCGGTGTCCGCAGGGCCAGAACCGAAGGAGCGCAACGCCTCAACGAGTGTTTTGTCAGCGTCATCGCGCCGACCGGAACCGACCGCTTTCGCGCCTTTCCTGGCAAAGGCGGTGGTGCGGCCGATGCCAGAGAGCGCTCCGGTGAGCAGAACAATGGGCCTGTTCATTTTCCAGCTCCTGCCAGGCATGACCTGTGGCGTATGGATGGATGACCACTCTCGGCGAAAGGAAGATTTCTATTGCGCTGTCTTAACCAGCAAGCTAGGAGCTTGTGTCGAAGTTGGAAAAGACTTTGTAAGTCGGGGGCATACCTGGAAGGCATGAGGGCGCTATGGAACTGCTCCGGTCACCAGCACGCGGGTTGATCAATCGAAAAGGTCATAGGGTGGCCTGCGCTACCTTAAGCAAAAGCTTGCCCTACGCACCCACCGCGCCATCTGGGCCGCGCCCTCCGCCAGGCGATCGCCCATGCCAAACCTTAATAATTCCGCAATGTCGAGTTTTACCGAACAGCCGCGGCTACGTCTCCGGGGCGAATTTACTCTCGCGCACCCAACAGAAACATCTCTACAGCTCGACCGGCCAGCTCTTGAATCTGCTCAACGTCTAGCGGCTCAGAGCTGGGTCGATAAAGCCTTACCTGTACCTCAGCGGTTAACAGTGCCAGGAACTGTGCGGCTTTAGCCTGAGGGTCAGCCTGGCGTAGTTCACCACGGGTCATGGCTTCGGCCATCCAGGTTGACAACACCTCGTTACATTCGCTTGGCCCGGCCTCGTAAAACAGCATCCCTATGTTCGAGCGCCCTGCCTCGGCCATGACCATCCGGTACACCGCAAGAGCGCTGCTCTCATTGGTCAACACAAACAACATTCGCTCGCCAAAGCGCATCAGCATCTGCTCAAGCGTGACCTCATTCCTATCAGGAGCAGACAGCTGCGCCACGGCCTCGGATAAATGTACGGTCGCGACTGACCTAACGACTTCTACGAACAACGCTTCCTTGGAAGGAAAATAGCCATACAGCGTGGCTTTTGAACCTCCCAACCGCTTGGTCAATTCATTCATTGACGCTCGTTCGTAACCCACTTCCTGAAACAGAACCGCCGCGGCTTCAATGATCGCTTCGCGGCGCGCCTCCGTCCTTACCTTCATCACCACTCCAACTTCATAAGTGAACCGACATGTACATTTTTGCTTGACAGGCATTTGCTCGTCGCGCAAGAATCTAAAGCGTACTGACTGGTTCAGTTTTGATCAAAAAACCACTGTACTGCCCATGCCCTTCAAAGACAAGGAAAGGCTGGGCCGCGCCTGGCAATTGTGAAATTCAAGACCGCTTTCCGCCACCTGATCACGCTTCTTCAAGCAGGGTTACGACATGCACAAAATGCTCAAGACTTCTCGACTGGCAATGCTAACGGTCACCCTGGCCATGGCCGGATGTGCAGGGACATCGCCGTCGTTGTATTCGGATATTGACTCTTCGGCACGCTTGGCGCCAAACACCGATGATGACTCCGACCGCGTGCCTTATATCTATAAGGCCAACGCGGACTGGAACAAGTACTCGGCGGTGATTCTAGAGCCCGTCACTCTCTATCAAGCACCGGATAATCAATTCGGCGACCTGACTCAAGCAGACCGACAAACCCTTACCCAGTACATGCAACGCCAGTTCAGCGAACGCTTGCAAGAGCGCTTCAAGCTGACGCGGGTCGCGGCGCTCAACGCCCTGAGAGTCAAGCTGACCTTGACCGGCGCGCAAACCACTACGCCCTTTCTCGGCACGTTCACCCGATTCGATCTGGCTGGCGGCCCTTACAACATCGTGCAATCGATTCGCGGGAAAGAGGGTTCGTTTACCGGTTCGGTCAGTTATGCGGTCGAGATTTATGACGCGTCCAATAACCGTCTGCTAAACGCTTATGTGACCAAGCAATACCCGAACTCGCTGAACATCAGCGCCACGCGTGGATCACTGAGTGCCGCAAAAACGGGGATTGATAAAGGCGCGGATGCGCTCGTCGCCCGGTTCAAATAACAGCGTCCATGAAAACGTATCCGTACCTGATCGCCTGTGAGCATTGCGATACGGTGTATCAACGCTTCGCCGTGACCTCAGGAGAGGTGGCGCGATGCCGGCGATGCTCGGCCGCCCTGTATCGCGCCAGTCTGCTTGATGTCGATCGATGGCTAGCGTTGACCGTTGCCTCGGCGATCGCCTTCGTGATCGCCAACGCTTGCCCGGTCATTCGCATCAGCGTCCATGGGCGGCATAACGAAGCGACGCTTTGGGACGCTATCGCCGCGCTCGCGCATAGCTCAGCATTCCCCATCGCGGCGTTGGCCGCGTTTTCGATCATCGTCGCGCCAGTGCTGCAAATCGCCCTGTTGGGCTGGGTGCTGGGATTCGCCCGGGTCGGGCGAAGGTCCCCTGGGTTTTCTCAAGTCATGAGGCTGCTCATCCATTTGCGCCCCTGGTGCATGGTTGAAGTCTGCATGCTCGGCACCTTGGTCGCGGCGATCAAACTCTCAAGCTTTCTCCAGGTGCTGCCGGGTGTGGGTATTTGGGGCATGGCCGTGTTGATGGCGCTGCTCGCGTTGATTGCCAACCGGGACATGCGATGGCTGTGGGATCTGGCCGCGCAGCCACAAGGCAATGGGGTGAGAGCTTGAAATACTCACCGCGTGCCGCGTATCTGGGCGTCGTCGCCTGCCACCTTTGTGGGCTGGTCTGTGAGAGCGTCCCCGATCAAGGCGAACCCGCTCACTGCCCGCGCTGCCGCTCAAGGCTTCATCGACGACGCCCGGAGAGTATTGCCCGAGGCTGGGCCTTTCTGCTGGCGGGCCTAATTGCCTATATCCCCGCCAATGTTCTGCCGGTGATGTACTCCAGCCTGTTCGCTCATGGCCGCGAGAGCACCATCCTGCGCGGAGTGATCGAGTTCTGGGCGTCGGGCTCTTTCGGCATCGCACTGGTTATTTTCATCGCCAGCGTGGTGGTGCCCTGCACCAAGTTTCTGGTACTCGGCACGTTGTTGTTCACCGCACAGCAGCGTAGTCATTGGGCGATGCGCGAGCGTGCCCGTCTTTACCGACTGATCGAGTTGATCGGTTACTGGTCGATGCTCGACGTAATGGTGGTCGCCGTCGTGGCGGCACTCGTCAAATTTCAGACCCTCAGCGTCATCGAACCGCGCGTGGGCATTTTTTTCTTTGGCTTGATGGTGATACTCACCATGCTCTCGGCCATGAGTTTCGACCCACGTCTGATCTGGGATGGTGAGCAAGACCATGCATCACATGCCTGACAACGCCCATGATTTGCCACACCCTCCGGCGATGGAAAAACGCCGCAGGCTATCCCTAGTCTGGCTGGTGCCTCTGGTCGCCGCACTGGTCGGGCTGTCGATGTTGATGCGCGTCTGGCTATCGGTCGGCCCGCAGATCACCCTGACGTTTCAAACCGCCACGGGACTGGAAGCGGGCAAGACACCGGTCAAATACAAAGATGTCACGGTCGGCAGTGTTTCCTCTATCACGTTGAGCGATGATCGTTCCCACGTGCTGGTAACCGCCTCGCTGGTTGAAAACGCCGAGAGCCTGGCACGTGAGGACACACGTTTTTGGGTCGTGCGGCCACGTATTGGTGCCCGTGGTATATCCGGCGTCGATACGTTGCTTTCAGGGGCTTACATCGGTGTGGATACCGGCGCCTCAACGAAGCCTGCCACCATCTTTACCGGTCTGGAATTTCCGCCAACCGTCATCAGCGGCATGCCGGGCAAGATATTTACTGTGCGTACCTCGCAGCTCAATTCGCTGGATATTGACTCTCCTGTGTACTATCGAGACGTCAAGGTCGGGCGGGTCGTGTCGTACCAACTGGACGGCGATGGCAAGGGTGTCAGCCTGCAAGTCTTCATCGATGAGCCCTACGATCGCTTCGTGACAACGGATACACGCTTCTGGAATGCCAGTGGCGTGGATGTCTCTCTCGGAGCTGAAGGACTACAAGTCAAAACTCAATCGATGGCTGCCATTGTGGCCGGAGGCATTGCGTTTTCTTCACCGGAGGGCAGTCGCGCCGAGCCGGCAACCTCCCACTCGCCCTTCTCACTGGCGCAAGATCAGAAAAATGCCATGGCGCAACCGGATGGCCCGGCCAATTACATCCAGCTTCGTTTTGACCAGTCATTGCGTGGCTTGAAGGTGGGTGCGCCGGTGGAGTTCTCCTCCGTGACTGTCGGTCGGGTCGTCTCGATGGAACTCGACTACGATGCCGCCAGGCAGCGTTTTCCGACAATCGTGGGGATAGAGATCTATCAACAGCGATTGGGACCGGTGCAGGAAAAACTTCCCAAACCCTATGGCGACCAAGAGCAACAGGCGGCGACCTTTTTACGAGGTATGGTCGAACAGGGACTGCGCGCGCAAGTGCGCTCGAGCAACCTGCTGACAGGTCAACTCTATGTAGCACTCGACTATGTGCCAACCGCATCAAAGGTTACGTTCGATACTCGTGCGCGACCGCTCACCATTCCAACAATCCCCAGCAGTTTTGACCACCTGCAAGAACAACTGGCCAGCATCATCGACAAGGTCGACAAACTACCGCTCGACGCCATCGCCCGGCATCTGGATGCAACTCTGGCTGGTTTGGACAAGACCGTGCACCAGGTCAATGAGCAACTGCTGCCGGAAACAACGCAGACAATGCAGCAGGCGCACAAAACATTGGTAACGCTGCAGGGGTTGATGAATGGGGACGCGCCAATACCCCAAGCACTGGGCCAGACACTGCAAGAGGTGAAACGCGCTGCGGTGACCTTTCGTGTGCTGACCGACCTGCTGAGTCGCCATCCGGAATCCTTGCTGCGCGGCCGGCCCGATGATCAAGCCGCCCCTCGCACCCTCCCGATTTCCCAGGAATCATCGCAATGAACATTGCCGGCCGTGTTGGCCTTATTGCCCTGATTGCAGGGTTGAGCGGGTGCGCCTCAACGCCCATCCACTATCACACGCTGGTTTCACCCTCCTCCGTGACCTCGACCCGTCTTCCCCCTGCACCCTTCCTGATCGATGTCATGGCGGTGGGCGTACCTGTTCAGATCGACCAGCCGCAGTGGGTGGTACGCCTCGGAGCAAACAGCGTCGGCGTGCTTGAAGGCGAACGCTGGGGGGCGCCGCTGAGTGACGAGCTGCGCAGTGCACTCTCTGCCGAATTGACCCAGCGCCTCAATACCCAGGACACTTCCGGGCTGACACCATCATCGGATAAACCGGTACTGAGAATAAAAGTACAGGTTCGACGCTTCGACAGCTGGCCAGGCAGACAGGTCGAGTTGTACGCGAACTGGAGTTTGAGCTTCGCTGATGATGCGCCCCCTGGCCACTTGATTTGCGAAGGCCAGTTCCGAGAGGACGCACCCGGCAGCTATGTGCAACTCGCCACGGCTCAGCAACGCGTAGTCACCACAATGGGTACCCGAATTGCTGACGATGCACGTAAGTGGTGGCTGTCGCGGAGTACGGGATGCACTTGCTTGTCGAAACCGGTTTCCTCCGCACCGTGTTGCCCACCATAGATTCGACTACCTACAGCCCAGCATTGACGAAAACCCCTAGAAGAAGCGGTCGAAATGCACCTGCTCGACCGGCACGCCCTGGTCGAGCAGCAGCATTTTGGTTGTCGCCTGTACCATGGGCGGAGGACCCGCCAGATAGCATTCGTAATCCGCCAACGTGCCAGCCAAGGCCTGTTCCAATGCTTCGTGGATAAAGCCTACTGCCCCCTCCCAGCCATCGCCCGGCGCGGGCTCGGAAATGGCAGCATGGAAGCGAACCCGCTCGTCAAAGTCGGGTAGCACTTGCAATTCGGCCAGGCCGCAGATGTCGGCAGGCGTTCGGCCACCGAAGAAGAAATGCAGTTTGCGTCCGGCCATGACTGGGTCACTGAGCATTCCCCGGGCGATCGACAACACCGGCGAGATACCCGAGCCACCGGCGATACAGAGCACATCCCGAGGCACCGAAGTTTTCAGGAAAGCCAAACCGTAAGGCCCTTGCAGTGTGACCTTGTCGCCCGGCTCAAGCTTGGCGAACAATAACTCAGTTACCCTCCCGCCAGGTTTCTTGCGGACCCAAAAGTCCCATATGCCTTCGGCATTGGCGAGATTACTCATTGAATAAGCCCGTGGACCTGGGGCGTTGTCGAGACCGAGCATGGCGTACTGTCCCGGCAAGAAGCGCGCTGGAACAGGCCCGAGGAAGCGGAACTCGGTGATATCCGGAGTCAGTTCACGGCGGCTCACGAGAGTGGCCTGAAAGCTCTGTGGCAGTATGGTCGGGCGAAAGCTATCGTCGGTACGCATGCTGATCACCAGATCACTTTTCGCACGGCACTGGCAGGCCAGCTTGCGACCCTTTTTAAGATCCCGGGCGGTCAGCCCTGGCGCTTCCGGCCAGAGTTCCTCAACCTCGCCCTCGATAAGTTCGAATTTACAACTGCCGCAGCCACCCGAGTTGCACTCGTAAGAAAGACCTAGTCCAGCCGCAAGCCCGGCACGCAAAATAGAGTCATGCGCCTCGGTCTGTTCAAAAGATGCGTCGCTGTTGTTGATATGTACGATAGGCATAACGACCTCTCTTGGATTTATGGGGTGAACACCGCTTTACTGGCCCAGGAAGCGTAGGCAGTTACCCACCTGCAAGGCTTCGTTGTCGGCCACGCTGAGTCCTAGCCCCTGCAACCGGCGGGCGGGATGACTTTCGCGAATGACGAAGGGGTAGTCGGTGCCAATCATCAACTGGCTTTTGCCGTAGATTTTCATCAGGTAGGCCAGCGCTGGCTCGCTGTAAACCAGGGTGTCATACCAGAACTGCCGCGCTACTTCCTGCGGCGAACGTGGGATCGCCTCGCGAAGTGGCTTGCTGGTTTCCCAGCCATGCTGCAGACGCGGCAGGATCATCGGGAAAGAACCGCCGCCATGACTAAAGGCGATACGCAGGCGCGGGAAGCGATCGAGCACTCCGTTGGCGATGAAGCCGGCGATGCATATGCCGGTTTCGTTGGGAAAGCCGACCAGCGCTTCGATCAACGGCGGTCCGTAGAGTCGTTCCTTGGTCGGGTGCAGGGCATGCACGAATAGGCACATGTCCTCTTCCTGCAAGGCGGCGAAGAACGGATCGAAACGCCGGTCGCTAATAGCGATGCCGTTGATATTTGAGCCCACCTCAACCCCGACTAGACGGTATTCGTGCTTGAGACTACGCACCTCTCGGCCCGCACACTCGGGGTCCTGCAGCGGCACCATGCCCAGGCCGTAAAAACGTTGCGGTGCGGTAGCGACCATCTCGGCGATGGTTCCGTTGATGTAGCGGCCGAAGGCCAAGGCGTCGTCGAGGCTGAACCAGTAGGAGAGCAGTTCCGGCATCGGTGAAAGCACCTGACGCTCGACGCCCTCGGCGGCCATCTCCTCCAATCTTCGGTTGGTGTCCCAAGCGTTGGAGGACACTTCGCGGAACGGCTTGTCGCCAATCATAACCGTGCGGTGATGGCCCTCGCCGCAGTGCATGCAGGGCCAACCGTGGTTTTTTTGCCGGCCCGGATAGGTAGGAAAGTCGGCAGGTACAATATGGGTGTGCATGTCGATCATATCTTTTCCCTCTCGGCCTAGGCCTTGATTGCGCCGGCACCGAGGTCGAGATAGACCTTGCCGCTTTCTATCTTTACCGGATAGACCTTAATGGGCAGCACACAGGGAAACGACAGTGCTTCACCGGTGCGCACATCAAAGGTGCCGCCGTGCCAAGGACACTCCACCACGCAGTCCTCATCGACATCGCCTTCAGAAAGCAGTGCTTGGCCGTGGGAGCAGATGTCATCAGTGGCGTAGTACTCATCGGCGACCCGGTACACTGCCACCGAACTGAGACCCGGCGGAGTAACCTGACGAATTTCACAACTGCCCAACGCATCTGCCTCGCAGACGTAGAAGTGGGACATATTGACTACAAGATCCATAACGGCTCTCCTTTCACAAAACTTATGCCAGCCCATAGGTCGTCATCAGAGTCACCCCGCAACAGTGGCGAGGGTTCCGGCGATAACTTGAGGCGTAAAGATTTCGTCCGCGCGGATGAACACGTACGACTCCAGCAGGACGAACCGTGGCGTGGTAGCGGCCAACGGTGCGATGACCACAAGGCCTTCAACTGCAGCGCCGCATACAGCCGAACCGGCCCGAGACTGGAAAAGATCCCGGCCCGCACAAAAACGAAGGTGAGCGCAAACATCAAATCCGAAAGCAAGGCCATGCCGATAGGCAGCGCTCCAGACACATCGGTCATACTTCAATCACTCCTGTACATGCCGCGGTACTCGGTTATCCGGTAGCGTTCTGCCTTATGGCCAGCGCGATCTTGCAGGTCAGGCCGCCGACATAACGGCACAGCCCAGGCAGTAAGGCTCACGCAAGACACGATCAAGCCCGGGCACGACGTGAAAACGCCGTACCTGCAATCGAAGCAATGGCTGTCAGCGAACCACGGACGAAATACGCATGCCCCGCTTACCGGTATCCAAGATTTCGCCGGTCATATAAGAAGCGTCGTCGGAGGCCAGGAAAACGATCACGGCGGCCTGCTCCTCAATTGATGCGGGTCGATCGAACAAACCCTCCTTGCTGACGTAATCGTAGAACTGCTGGTTCCACTGTTTCTCCTGCTCGCTCAACTCACGCTCCAGGCGCGGCGTAGGCCGTTCCTTGACTGCGGTATTGCCCGGGGCGACGCAGTTGACACGGATTTTAAAGTCCGCCAACTCGACCGCCAGCGCCGTGGTCAGCCCGACCACACCGCCTTTCGACGCGGAATAGGGGATGCGGAAAATCCCCATGGTCGCGTTGGAGCCGACGTTGACGATGGCGCCGCCTCGCGCCTGCATATATGGCACTACCGCACGGCAACACCACAGGGGCGGCCAAAAGGATCGCTCGACCTCAGCCTTGATTTCATCTTCGCTGTAGTGCCAGAACGGCTTTTTCCAGATGGTCCCGCCGACGTTGTTGACCAACACGTCGATGCGCCCGAAAGCCGACTCGGTCTCGGCCATCACGCTCTGCGCCCCGGCGTAGGTCGCCAGATCGGCGATCGCCACCGCCACCTCCAGGCCCTCCGCGCGCATTGCCTCTGCGGCTTCATGGGTCGGCGCGGCGGACTTGTCCGCCAGCACCACCTGCGCACCTTCGCGGGCCAGACGCCAAGCCGTCGCTAACCCGATGCCCTGCCCTGCGCCCGTCACCAGCGCAACCTTTCCTACAAATCGTCTGCAGCCTAGTTCGCTCATAATCCCATCCGTTTGCAACTTGATCGTGATCAGCCCGCTACGCGGCTGAGCCGTTTATTCGCTGAACTCCTCGACATTAGGCTTGGCGCCCCACATGCAAAACGAAGATGGCTTCATCTCGAACTGGCGCGGCGTGTACGAAGCCTCATCGGTGATTCGCTTCACGCCCGAGGAATACTCGTAGACACGCCCGTCCGGCCCGAGGAAGTAGATGAACATCGCTGTAGAGGTTGGGTGCCGACCTGGCCCGAAGGCAATGGCCACACCACGCTCCTGCAGGAAGTACCAGGAGCGCATTACGTCATCAATGCTCGCGACCTGGAAGTTGACGTGTTGCACGCCAATTTTGTCCGAAGGGAACAATGCGATCTTGTGGTGAACCTCGTCGATGCGCAGCAGCGCGCCATCGCCGATCCTGTCGCTAATCCGGGCGCTAAGCACCGAGGTCCAGAAAAGCAGGTCGCGCTCGATGTTGCGACTGTGCAGACCAAAATGACCGAACTCGGTAATCCCTGCATCGCGCGCGGGGAAGTACCGCACTCCTGTCTGATGCGGCCGATAGACGAGCTCGATGCGATTATCGTTGGGATCGGTAAATGCAACGAAGGCTTCGACACGACGCTCTTCGCATTCGGCCAGAGTGCCCCAGTTTACTTCGAGACCTTGAGCGACCAGCTCGCTCTCGGCCGTCTTCAGCTCTTCCATGTGGCGCAATTCGAACGCCGAAACGTCATAAGACGCATCGCCCTGGATATAGCAGAGATTGAAGGCGCTGCTATCGGCACGCAGGTAGGCGTGGGTCGCGGTTTTTTCGCGCAGTTCTAGGCCAAGTATGCCGGTGGCGAAGCGCACCATTTCATCGAGGTCATGGCACCCAAGGCGTAGGTAGCAGATATCGTGCAGATTGATCATGGTTTAGTCTCCTTTCGTAGAATTCATCGGTGTCTTGGCCAGCCCGCCATGCGTTGGTGTAACTGCGGCAAGAAGCGTCTGGGCAAAAGATAACCGCCGCCGATAAGTAGCAGACCAGAGCTGTAGATGAAGGGCAGCAGGAAAGCGACCAAGCTTATTTTCACTACGGTTACGGAAATCACTATTGGGTGCTCGTCGGCGATGGGACTTGCGATGTACGCCGACACGTCCATCCCAGCGCAGACAAATCGCCTATCACACCAGGAAGGTGAGGTTCGGCATTGCCTCGTCGTTGTTCAGCAACATCACTTTCTTTCTACGGATGCGAAATCCCTCGGGGGTGCTCTGCAGCCGATACACACACTTGCCAAACCAGATGTTCTGCACACCGACGCGAATCTCACCGAGCACGAAACTGCAGGCGACTTCCAACTCATCGCCCTCGCTCTTGAGCGGTATCACCGCGGAGATGGTACGGACCAGTTTGGCCTGCGGCCGATAGGCATGGGCGGTCTTGTCCTTCAGGCGCATCATGCGTTCGCTCAGGCTCGCTCGATTGTCGTAAATGATCGCGATTCCGGTGCTAGGGTCCTGATCGTTATCGTTGCACGGCAACCAATAGAGGATGTCTCCATCGGCCCACAGGGCCATCCAGCGGTCGTACTCGTGCTCGTCCATCAAGGCTGCTTCGTAAGCCAGAAACCTCTCGAGCCGCAGTTGCGTCTCGACGTCAAGGATGCCGCCTGCCAAGGCTTCAGGGGCCGCGTTTACAATTTGCTTCGACATGAAATTCTCTCCGATTCGGATACAACCGGCCGCCTTAATGGGCGGTCATCAGCCGCTTCCATTCCTGCATTTGCACCCGTTGGGTGATCTCGTCGCTGATACAGGACGTGATGCTTCCGTCCTCATCGACTTGCTCGCGATTCAGGCCGCGTGCCAGTAGCACCCAGGGCTCGGCATCGGCGAGTAAACCGCGCTGAGTACGTTCGAAAATTTCGGCGTCGTCCGGCGAACCTGCGGCGGCCGGGCCATAAAAGGCCTCGTGGGCGCGCAAACGCTTCTCGTTGATGCTCTGTCCCACCCCCTTGAGAAAAACCGGGTACATCAAGACTTGGGTTTCTCCTGGGCCGATTGGAATCACCACGCGCACATGGTCATGAATCAATTGCAGGTTGGGAAATAATCCAAGATGCGGGTCACCGTGCCACGCCAGCAATTCCTCAGCGTGCTCCTGGCCGTAACTGGCAATCATGTCTGCCACGTACTGACGGCCGTCTTCACTGCGCTGCAGATCATCGATAGCCATTGCCGCATGGGAACGACGCTGCTCGCGAAAGTCCAGGCAGGCGTGGCCATTGGCAAAACCCCGGGTGCGGCTCTGCGAGACATCGGCAAACGGGTCTTCTATATGCAACGCCCCCACGGCTGAACCGATGGTGCTTTCGCGCTTGCTAAAGATCTTGAAAACTGCCATGTGCACGTAGTGCGGGTGGTAGCCGTCCATGCCGACCTGTTTCCAGTTGCCGCGGTACATGGTCTTGTTGAGCACGCCCGGCTTTACCTCGATTTCTCCGATCGGAGAAGAGTCGATCATGATGTCGAAGAACTTCTTGGTCGATCCCAAATACTCGTCGAGAGTCACGCCCTCTTCAGCCAGGCTGGCAAAGACAAAACCGCGGTAGCTACCGACACGCGGCACCTTGGGCAGTGCGTGCTCTGTGCTTGAAAAGTTTTCGTCGTAGGCTTCGGCACCGGTGACCCCGACAAGGTCGCCCTTGGTGTCATAGGTCCAACCGTGGTACCAGCACTGGAAGCGCTTGGCATTGCCGCGCGGAGCCTCGCAGACCTGAGCGCCACGATGGCGGCAGCGATTGATAAGCAACTGAACCTTGCCAGTCTCGTCACGCGTGGCAATGACCGGAAAACGGCCCAGCTGGATACGCTTAAAATCGCCGAATTTGGGTATTTCACTCTCATGCAGAGCGAACAGCCAGGTACGGTGGAATATACGTTCCATCTCGTCCTGAAAAATCTGTTCATCGGTGAAGATGGAACTATGAACGCGGTCTTCTTTGACCAACGCACCATAGTCACGGCTGGATGCAATCAACGTTGTCATTGTTATGGCCTCATCACTACAGGTCTTAGCCGCCGTCGCTGCGGCGTGGTTTTCCAGCGGCGGTACCGCGTGGCGCTATTCGTTTAGGAAATCCGTCACCAGCTTATTGAAGCGCGCAGCGTGTTCTATCTGCGTCCAGTGCCCACAGCGACCGAACATGTGTAGTTGCGCCTGATCGATCAGCTCAAACAGCTTCTTCGAAGTCACCGGCGGCACAATTCTGTCTTCGCGGCCATGGATGATCAGGGTCGCCTTATCCAACGCGCGGATGTCGGCTTCTGGGCTCGCCAGTGCATCTACCCAGCGCTGACGCGGGGCTGGGAACATCTGTGCGAACGCCTCCTGGTAGCCGGGGCGGATGCTGGCGCGATAGCGCAACTCAGCCAACTCGTCGCTGATCAGCGCCTTGTTGTAGGCGAAGTTATCCATCAGGTGGCGCATGCCTTCGACCGACGGCACATAGCCCCAAACATCGTCCAACCCTTGGGTCAACTCGAAGTCGACGCCGGCGGCGCCCATCAGCACTAGGCGCCGTACGCGCTGCGGATAACGAATCGCCATGGCCAGCGCGAGGGCTCCTCCGTAGGAATTGCCGACCACATCGACCTGCTCGATTTCGAGGGCGTCGAGAAAGTCGATGGCGTGCTTGACCCAGGTGTCCAGGTTGTACTGGATGCCCTCGTGGCGCTCGGTATAACCGAAGCCAACCATGTCCGGCGCCACAACGCGGCGGCCCTCAGCCAGCAACGGAATATTTAAGCGCCAGTTAGCCCAGGCGGTAACGCCGGGGCCGGAGCCGTGCAGCAACAGCAACGGCGTTGCACTGCCCTGGCCGGCATCATGGTAGTTAGTGTCAATGCCGCCGGCGTTGATACGCAGGCCAATTTCCGGATTCTCTACGCTCATTTTTTATCCTTATCGCGTTGTGCCATTGAAAGCCCTGCCGTGACCGAGTGGGTCTTGGACAGCTCCTGTATCAGTACCCGACGCTCCGGGCTTCACCACAAACATCTCAACGTCCGTTGCCGTGAGATTGTGAGTCCGTCTTTCATTCAGGTCGGTAGAACGGCCGCTAAATAGTCGTTACCTGAAACAGCGACATGGCCGGTCTGTTCTTTGAAACTGATAAAACGCGCGCTGACTGAGCCGAGGCCCTGGTAGCGCACGGTGATGTTGTCACCCGGCATCACCGGTACCGCCGCGGTGATACCGCCGGTCATGATGAAACTGCCCGCAGGAATGTGTTCGCCGCGTTCAGCCAGCAGGTTAGCCAGCATCGCCACGCTGACGGCTGGGTGACCGAGTACCGCGGCGCCGGCACCGAGCGCCACCACTTCGCCGTTTTTCTCCATCACCACACCGACGGTGCGTAGGTCGAGGTCGGCGAAACCGGCCATCTGCCCGCCAATGATGAAATGTGTCGACGACGCGTTTTCGGCGACCTCGCTGATCAGGTCGAACTTGAGGTTTTCGTAGCGCGAGTCGTTTACTCCCAATACCGGGATTACGAAGTCGGTGGCCGCCAGCACTTGGCCGATATGGCAGCCGGGGCCGTGAATCGGCGACTTGGTGACGAAGCCGATTTGCGCCTCGATCTTCGGGTGGATCAATTTCGAACAGTCCACCACGCCGCCGTCGGCGACGCTGAAGTGGTCGGTAAGGAAGCCGTAGACAGGTGTTTTCAGCCCCATCTGCGCCATCTTCGTCCAAGAAGTCAGGCCCATCTTCAGGCCGACGATCTTGCTGCCCCGGGCCTCAGTGCGCCGGCGGATTTCCCACTGCACGTCGTAAGCATCGGCGAGGGTCATTTCTGGGTAATCGTTGGCCGCCTTGGGAACATCACGGGCATTCAGTTCGGCGTTTTCGATGTGCTCGGCCAGCGCCAGCACCTGTTCGCGACTCAGAGTGCGCTTCATACGCGAAGCTCCTTACGGGCAGCCAACAGGTCTAGGGCAACGTCAACGATCATGTCTTCCTGACCGCCGACCATCCGGCGTTTGCCCAGTTCGACGAGGATGTCGAGGGTCTTCAGGCCGTACTTGGCAGCAGCGACTTCGGCATGGCGCAGGAAGCTTGAGTAGACC
>NZ_JAMFRV010000264.1 GCF_026224925.1 Pseudomonas sp.
CACCCAAAAAGTCAGATGGGTGTCCAACTTTTTGGGTGCAGTTCAGACTGAACTGCAAACCCCTAATAAAAAAGGCCCAACAGAATCACTTCTGCTGGGCCTTTCTACAAAACAAACTAACTATCAGAAGTCGATCGAGCCCGACAACTTAACAAGACGTGGATCGCCTTGGGTCAGGAAGCCACCCTGTGCGGAGGCCCAATAGTCTTTGTTCGCCACGTTCTCTACCGTGGCGCGCACGGTGACGTCGCGGTGATCAACTTTGAAGTTGTAGCGAGCGCCTACGTCAAAGCGGTTCCAGGTCGGCAAGCTGAGGGTGTTGGCAGCATCGGCGTATTGACCACCTGTGCGCAACATCAGCCCGTTGAGGGAAACACCTTGCAAGCCAGGTACATCCCAATCAACCGAGGCGTTGAACTGGAAGGTCGGAACACCAATGGCGCGATTGCCATCGTTGGTGCCGCCCGCAGTGCCCTTTAACTCAGTTTCCATGCGAGTCAGGCCAGTCAGCAAACGCAGCCCCTGAATCGGCTCGCCAAAGACGTTCAGTTCAACCCCTTTGTTGACCTGCTCGCCGTCGCGAACATACACAGCGGTAGTGGCATCGACAGCTTGGGTATAACCGTCACTCGGTTGCTCGATACGGTACACAGCCGCGCTTGCGCCGTAAGTACCCATGTCGACTTTCACGCCTGCTTCCGTCTGTTTCGAACGTGCGGGAGCGAACACTTGGGCGCCGTTGCTGACGGTCAAACTACCCGCAGATGTCGGTGCTGTCGGACCTGCAGCCAAACCCTCGATGTGGTTGGCATAGAGGGACACGTGGTCCCAAGGCTTAATCACAATTCCGTAAACCGGGGTCGTGATCGACTCATCGTAAAAGGCCGTGCGGCTGCTGTCAGCGTAGCTATAACCCTGCACGATCAGTTGTTGGCGTCGTACACCCAACGTCAGCAGTACGCGATCATCGATGAAGCCGAGGGTGTCGGACACCGCGCCACTGCGAACAATGGTTTTACCGACAACATTGGGATCACCCAGATCGCCGCCGGGAAAGTTGCCCACCGGAGCCGGTGTATCCACCGGGTCGTAGATATTGGTTGCGTGCGGGGTCAGATCGAAATCGTATGCGCTGCGCTGCTGGGTCCAGATGCCTGCCAAACCGAAGTTCAGCTTGTGGCTGACGGGTCCGGTCTGAAACGTGCCGTTCAACCCAGCCATGGCGCTGGTGTTGTCCTCGATGTGGGGAATGAACGAGCCTGAAATGGTTGCGTTGCCGAGGTTGTCGGCCAAGGTGACCGACGAATAGTTCCCGGTTTCACGCGTGTGCTTTTGCCCGGCTGCGGCATATGCAGTCCAGTGATCGTTCAAGTCATATTCGGCGCGCATCATGCCGAACGTGTCTTGAATGTCGGTGTAAGCCCATTTAGCGTTGTAGTTGGTAGTGGACGACGGCGCGTCAGGAATCTGCGTTGCACTGCCGAGGAATACCGAGTTACGCCCGCCGTTGATGCGCTCGCTCTGGTAGGCAAAGTCGCCGGAAATACGCAATGCGTCGCCACGATAATCCAGGCCGATGGAGAACAGCTTGGCGCGATTGCTCTCGTCGTCGATGGCGGTGTCGCCTTCGCGCTGAGCCAAGTTCACCCGCACGCCAAACTGATTGCCTTCACCGAAGCGTTGGCCTATGTCCAGATGCTCGCCGATCCGACCGTCATCGCTGATGTCCATGCTCAGGCGACGCAACGGAATATCATCCGCACGCTTAGGCTGCAGGTTCACGCCGCCGCCGATACCGGAGCCGGTCGGCGTCACACCGTTGATGAATGCGTTGGGGCCTTTGAACACTTCGACGCGCTCAAGGGCATCGGTGGAGATGATCTGACGCGGCAGTACGCCATACAAACCGTTGTAAGAGATGTCATCGGAGCTCAGCGGTAAACCACGGATCATGAACACCTGGGACTGGTTGGCATAACCACCGGCCTGACGAACAGACGAGTCGTTCAACAACACGTCGCCCACGTTCTCGGCCTGCTGATCACGGATCAACTTTTCGGTGTAGGACGTGGTGCTAAACGGCACGTCCATGATGTCTTGGTTACCCAGAACACCCAGTTGCGCGCCCTGTGCAACCTGCCCACCGGCATAAACCGGAGCAAGGCTGGTGGTCGGTGCAGTCGCCTGCGCATCAATATTTACGTCACCCAGCACCACACTGCCATTCTCTTGAGTGTTGCCCGCATCCTGCGATTGTTCGTTGGTAGCGCCATGGGCATTGATCGTAAGCGAGCAAAGCAAGGCAAGTAGAGTCGGGCGCAGGGGGATGCTTGGTCGAGCGGGAGTGTGCATTGTCGATCCTGAGGAAAGGCCGGCGGAGATTAAGAGAAAAGGACTACAGCAAATGCAGATGATAAACGCGACATTAAAGCGAATGATAAGTTCTCTCATTAGCGTTTTGCAATCATTTTGTAGTACATCTCCTACAGCCCTCTGGTCCAAATCAGCTCTAATTGCTTCCCGCACCACGCTCTGACACAATCGCGAAACATTCTCGTTAGTATCAAAGTTATCATCTAGAGGCCGCTCGTGCTGTCAGTCAAAAGCGTACAAATCGAAACAGGGCCACTCATCGTAGGTGGCCCTTCGTTTTTGGAAAAAACATGAAAAGCCGAACCATCCGCCGCTGGTCATTCGTCCACACCTGGACCAGCCTGATCTGCACTGTGTTTCTGCTGATGCTGGCAGTCACTGGGCTGCCGTTGATTTTTCATCATGAAATTGATCATCTGCTGGGCAATTCACCCGACCTCAAACAGATGCCGGCCAACACGCCGTCACTGAGCTTGCAGGAACTTGTACTCGCCGCTGAGGCGCATCGGCCGGGCGAGGTCATGCAATATTTTGGCTGGGATGACGACACGCCTAACAGCGTCCTCGCAATCATGGCGGCTACTGCGGGAACCGAACCGAACTCATCCCACACCTTCATGCTGGATGCTCGTACCGGTGAGGCGTTTGAAAAGCCTTCGGCCAACGGCGGCTTCATGATGATCATGCTCCGCCTGCACACCGACATGTATGCAGGCCCGTGGGGCATGTTGTTTCTTGGCGCGATGGGGTTGCTGTTCGTCATCGCCATCGTCTCGGGCGTAGTGCTTTATGCGCCGTTCATGCGCCGCCTGAAATTTGCCACCGTGCGCCAGAACAAATCCGGCCGCGTGCGCTGGCTCGATCTGCATAACCTGATCGGTGTGGTGACCCTGACATGGACTTTGGTGGTTGGCGTCACCGGCGTGATCAACGCCTGCTCCGATCTAATGATTACCGCTTGGCGCAATGACAGCCTGGCGGCGATGCTTGCACCGTATCGCGACGCCCCGCCGCTGCTGAATCGCGCGCCCGCTAGCGGGCTGCTGAAAATTGCCGAAGATGCGGTTCCCGGTATGGAAGCAGACTTCATCGCATTCCCCGGCACACGTTTTTCCAGTGAGCACCACTACGCCGTGTTCATGAAGGGCGCTACACACCTCACCTCGCACTTGCTGACTCCGGTATTGATCGATGCCAGCGATTTGCACGTCACCGCCATCGTTGATCGCCCTTGGTACATGAATGCACTGGGCATGTCGCAACCGCTGCACTTTGGTGACTACGGTGGCATGCCGATGAAAATCCTGTGGGGGTTGCTCGATGTTCTGACCATCATCGTCCTCGGCAGCGGTGTGTACTTGTGGTGGGTACGGCGGCGTGCGGCGAGGTTAGTCCGGGTCGATGCGGCGCTCGCGGAGACGGTTCGATGAAAGTTCGACACACCAGTAACTGGACCGTGTTCGCTCATCCGATCTGGATGGGCTTACTCATGGCGGCAGGGCTGTTTGCGGCGCTGTTAGGCGACGGCGCGTGGGACACACTGTCGTGGCTCGGAATGGGAATTCCGGCGGTGTTGAGTGTGCGAGGACTGTGGCGCAGGTAAGTGCAAGAAAGCCCGCACCTCACGCAGCAAACACAGCCCCTGTTTTGCATTTGGCTGCCAATGAGAAATTGGCTACTCAACAATCCGGCTTGTCTGCCGTATAGCGTCGCGCCGGGTTCACCGCTGCGCCAAACTCTCGCAGGGCTTTGGCGCCGATCAACAGCGGATAGTTGAAGTGGCTGCGGTCCACAAGGTTGACCTCCACCGTGCGCTTGGCGTTGCCGAGGCACAGCTCAAGATTTACCACTGGGCGCTTGGCAGGATCGGCCGGTTCCTCCTCATCATCACCGTCGAGTCGGCCCTTGATTCGGCTGATCCGCGCGACTTTGTGTTCGTAAACCTTGTCGGTGGCGTCTTTGGTGGCCAAGCGAAAACGAACCCAGTCTTCGCCATCTCGCTTGAACAGCTCAATGTCTTTGGCCGACAGCGAAGCGGTCAATGCGCCGGTGTCCATTTTGCCCTTAAGGACTTCGCCGATTTCCGGAACGCCGATGTATTCGTAGCGGCCATACAACGTTGGCTCGGCGGCCATAACAGGCAACGCAAGCACGGACAACAGGGCCAGAATCAATTTCACGTAAGGGTATCCTCAGAATAGATGGAGCCTACAAGCAGCCAGTATCAATGGACGCCAGCATAAGCCCAGCATGAACATAGTCGCGTGAAACATTCGTAAATGCTCGCATCGCCGCCTTGCACGGCGATGCGTTAAACCTGCTGACTAGCCGCCTACACCCCAGAGGCTGCCCAGGCTTTTCAAGACAGTTCCGCTGGTGCCTTGGTCGCCCAAATATTTCAGAATGATCGGCGTAAACTGCCCCACCATGTCGCTGCTCATGCCCAACTTGCTAAAGGCCGAATTAACGTCACCCATGCTCTGAACGTTACCCAGCGCCCCCGTTGCCGAGGCCCCGCCGGCATTGCCCATCAAGCTGCTCAAAGCACCAGCCCCCGAGAGCTGATCCAGGCCAGGAACGGATTTGGTCAGCGAAGAATAATCACCGCCACTCAACTTGTTTTTGGCCAACCCCATTAAAGCGCCAGTACCGCCGACTGCTTGAGTTGGGGTCACGTTCAAACCACTGCCCGTTAGGGCGCTGACCAAGCCCGCCGCCTGTGGCGTAGAGGCGGCATTTCCGTTCACCCCGCCCGAACCGGAAACGGCGCCAGCCACATCGTTCAGGTTGAAAGCGAATACCGGGGCTGCAGCCACAGTCATGAGGGTAGCGAGTGCAAAAGCGCGTTTGATGTCCATCGGTATAACTCCTTGATTCGTGCCCGGTCATCACCGGTAGAAAACTGCCGATTGGACCGCAATTGCAGGGGGATCGTTCCCCAGCGCTTGCGATTCAACCCTCCTGATGGCAGCAAAAAATAATATTCACTTGCATGCATCCACACCGGGGGCCCCTTCGTATATGAAGCACGGACAGATTCTCTGGCCGATCCCATCTAACAAGGAACATCCCCATGACACGCACTTCGGTTAAAGCACCAATGATCGCCAGCCTGCTGACGCTGGCGTTGTCCACCGGCTTTATGTTCTCAAGTGTGCAAGCGGCTGACATGACACATCAGGTCATGGTTGGCGGTCAGAGCATGTCGCCCAGCAAAACGATAGTCGACAACGCCGTCAACTCCGCCGACCACACCACCCTGGTCGCTGCCGTAAAAGCAGCCGGATTAGTCGATACGCTAAAAGGCAAAGGCCCGTTCACTGTGTTTGCCCCAGTCAACTCAGCGTTTGCGGCCCTGCCAGCGGGCACCGTGGACACCCTGCTCAAGCCTGAAAACAAAGCCACATTGACCCACATCCTGACCTACCACGTTGTCGCCGGTAACCTGGACATGGCAGAACTGAGCAAACGTATTCAGGCGGGTGGCGGTAAGACCGAATTAACTACCGTCAGCGGCGGCAAGCTGTGGCTGATGATGAACGGCCCGCACAACATCATCATTAAAGATGAAAAAGGCGGCGTTGCCGACATCAGCACCTATGACGTTACTCAGTCCAACGGCGTGATTCACGTGATCGACAAAGTACTGATGCCCAAGAGCTGATATTCACACCGGCATGGCTGACAAACATGCCGGTGGCTCTTTTATCTAGCGGTTTCCTACAACGAGAGCATTAAGGTGAATGGAACAGCCGTTAATCCTGAACTACCCTGCCATGGAGTTGCCAATAAGCACGCGCAGTACCTTTATCTTGTTTGGAGAGCCGCTATTTCTTCTGTCGACGCCGATGAACTCAGGCAACTACTGGCCGAATGCTCGCTGGGCAACCGCCGATCATTTGAAAGCCTGTATCGCAAAGCTTCCGGACGATTGTTCGCAGTAGCCTTGCGCTGCATGAGTCGCAACGATCTGGCGGAAGAAGTCCTGCAAGAAGCCTTCGTACGCATCTGGCACAACGCCTCGCGTTACAACGAAAATTTATCGGCGCCCATGACTTGGATGGTCAACATCACGCGCAACCTAGCCATCGACCAGCTACGCAAGCACCGCGAAGTGCCGTTGACCGACGATCAGGCCGACCTGCTGATCGATGAGAGTCCATCTGCACACGAACAACTCGATAGCCAGCGCGAAGCCCGTGCGTTGGAGCGCTGCCTGGATACACTAGAGGGGATGCAACGCAAATCGATTATTACTGCCTATTTTCATGGAGTGTCCAACACAGATCTAGCCACGCAACTGGCCGCGCCATTAGGCTCGGTGAAGTCGTGGATTCGCCGAGGCATGGAACGCCTGCGCAGGTGTCTTGAATCATGAATTATCAACAACCCGCACTGCGCCGTGCACTCGCCGCCGATTACGCCATTGGCTTAATGTCCACTGCCGCGCGCCTTCGTTTTGAGCATTTAATGCTGGACGATCCGGCCCTGCGTGCGG
>NZ_JAMFRV010000265.1 GCF_026224925.1 Pseudomonas sp.
CTTCGGACACGAAAGGTTTGACCAGATAGTCGTCACCGCCCGCACGCAGGCCGCGAATCCGGTTATCGACGTCGCCGAGGGCGCTGATCATCATCACCGGGGTTCGATTACCAGCCTCGCGTAACGCAACGACCACGGCGAGGCCATCCATCCCCGGAAGCATCCGGTCCAGGGTGATGACATCAAAGGTCTCATTCAGCGCCCGTTCAAGGCCCAGCGCGCCGTCGCCGACGCATTGCACGTCAAACCCGACTCGGCTTAGCTCTGAGGCGATCTCCTGAGACGCATCAATATCGTCCTCGATACAAAGAACTTTGCGCATCGTGACCTCCCGCTGAAATGGCCACCATCCTAAAGCATATTGCTCCGAGCGGTGGAGCGGGGCTGATCAAGCACACCGTGTCGGGTCTTTAGCAAGAATCTCCCACAGTTTTGTGAACTGCCAAAAATCCGGCGGCATGCTGAGATTCGGTGGGACCGAACTTGTTCGGGAAGCTATCGGCACGGTTTGTCCGAACTAACGTGGTGCAGGTTGTAGGCGCTGCCGAAGGCTGCGATACATTCAGAAAAATCGCTTCCGTCGGCAGTTCCTACAAAGGGATCTGCCATCAACCTTTCAGCGTTTTGCTCGGTCCTGCCGTGCCGTTATTCAAGCGTCGGCGCAGAACGAATAACCACCACAGTGCGCCAACACCGAGGGTAACGCCGGTGGTGATTGCGCCGGTATGGCTTTCCTCCGGCAAACTCAGGGTCAGGATCACCGCAATCGCCCACAGCCCACCGATGACGATCATCGGCAGTAACCAACCACCGAGGTCGAACACACCTTTAGGTGCACTGGGCATCCGGCCGTTTTTATACGCCAGGTACGCGGCAATCAACGTCAACAAGTAGGTGCAGTAATACGTCAGGCCCACCATCGAATAGATCGCGGTGACGAACCCACCACTGGCCAGGTTGAGCAATACCGCAATCGCGGTAATCAACACGATCGAAGCAACCGGCGTACCGAAGTGCGGATTGATCCGCGCCAGTACTGTTGACCCTGGCAGCATGTTGTCCCGCGACAGGGCGAAGGTCATCCGCGTGGCGACGGCCATGTTAGCGATCAGGCAAGCGAAGATCGACGCGAAGGCAATCACGATCATCACCGTGCCAGCGGAGTTGCCCAGTTGCAGGCGCACGATGTTGATCACCGGGTTTTCCGCCTGGCTTAGCAAGTCGGACACCGATCCCGGAATCGCGATACTGAGCAGGGCGAACACCACAAAACCCAATACGCTGGACACTACTACCGCACGAATCATTGCCCGAGGTGCTGCGCGGCGTGGGTCCTTGGTTTCTTCGGACAAGTCCGCCGCACCTTCCCAGCCGAGCAGCACGGACACCGGCAACAACATTGCCAGGGCAACCGTGGTGAAGCCAACGGGTCCGCCGCTGACGGGAGCAACAGCCGTCAGAATGGCAATGCCCTGGGTGTGTTCGAAGAAAAAGAACACCCCGAGAAGCAACGCCACCGCCAACAGCACCGTGCCAATGATCTCGATGATTGCGCCGATGTCATTGATCCGCGTCGCCAGGCGTATGCCGCAGATATTCAACAGCCCGACCACCAGCGTAGCGCCGATGCTCAAGCCTTGAATCTGCCCTTGGGTAGGGTTGGGCCAGATCTCTGGCGCGAACACCGTACCAATGGCCGCAGAAGTGGCGGCGGTCCCGGCCACGAACGAGATGAATGCCACCCAGCCGGTAAACCAGCCGAAGTGATTACCGGCCAAGCGACTGGACCATTGATAGGCATAACCGGTGAGGGGAATCCGTCCAGCCAAATGCGAATACACCAACACGATGCACGCCACTAGCGGGATCACCAACAGCCACAACAGAATGCCGATTCCGCCGACCCGGTTGAACGGGTCGGCGAACAGCGTTACCACTCCGGTGTTGATGGACACCATGGAAAAGGCCAGCGCGAACGAGGTGAATGAACCCATCGTACGGTGCATTTTTTGCTGGTAGCCCAAGGAGGCGAGGTCAGCGTCATCACTCGACAAGGCAATGCCGTTGGGATCGGTAGCGGTAAAGGGCAGCTTGCTTTCGATTATTGAGCTCATGCACGTTGCTCCTCAATGATCCCGATAACCTCGTCCAGCACGTCGAGGGCGCGTTCCAACAATGGACGTTCGATATCCAGCGGCGGCTTGACCTTAATCAAGTTGCCCAGCCCGGCATAGCGGCTTTCGCCGAACAACACACCACGCTCCAGCCCCAGGCGGTAAACCTCCTGGGATTCGCGGCAAGCCGGTTCCTTGGTCGTGCGGTCTTTGACCAGTTCGATGGAGGCCATCAAACCAGGGCAACGCACATCGCCGATTAGCGGATGACGTTTCTGCATGTCCAGCAAACGTGCGGTGATGTACTCTCCGGACAGCCGCGCTTTCTCGCACAAACCGTCGGCAACGATGGCCTCAACGGTCGCATAACCCGCTGCCAACGACACCGGAAAATGCCCGAATGTGAGGGCTTCTTCGCCTTCATCAAACCACTTGAGTTTGTCGTCGGCAAAAATCCCCGCCAGCGGGAAACCACCGCCAACGCCTTTGCCAAATACAATAATGTCCGGCACCACGTCGTAATAATCAGCGGCGAACATCGTGCCCATGCGCCCGAAACCCGTCTGCACTTCGTCGAAGATCAGCAGCACACCCAATCGATTGCAAATCTCGCGCACGCCCTTGTAATAAGAACGCGGGAATTCAATATGCCCGCCGTTGCCCTGAATGGGCTCCATCATAATCGCCGCGACGCCGCCGTCGACGCCCTTGAGAATGGTTTCTTCCAGCAGGCCGAGGCACAACTGTGATTCTGCTTCCGGGTCCATGCCCATGCGGGTGCGGTAAGGGTTTGGATGTGGTACCCGAGTAAAACGCGGTTGAATCGCCAGGAACGGGTTATTCGGGTGCGGCCAACTGGCGCCGAGGGTGGCCAGTGAGCGGCCGTGATAGCCGTCTTGCAACACGAGCAGGTTCTGGGCGCCGGGGCGGTTTTTGAACGCCAGCTTCATGGCCATTTCACCGGCAAGGCTGCCGTGCAAGGCAAAGCCCATTTGGTTTAGCGAAGCGGGGGAGACTTCACGCAGCTTGGACACCAGCCGGGTGTGTGCCGCCGAGCCGAAGTTGGGCCGGATGTGAGTCATGTCACGCAGCTGGGCGATGGCGGCTTCGACCACCCGCGGGTCGTTGGCGCCCAGGTTGTTTGACCACGCCTGAGCGGTGCAGTCGATGTATTCCTTGCCGTGGTCATCCCAGACCAGTGAACCGCGTGCTTTGACCAAATTAATCTTGCTGGTGCTGTTAAGAACAGGGGCTGCGGATTTCATCGCGTCATTCATCTGCTTATCTCTTTTGTTTGGCGGCAGTGTTTGTGGATGTGCAGTTATTGTTAAAAGCTCGCTGCATCGAGTTGAGCCATGCTAGTGCGCAACACGCGGGTAATAGAAAGACCGATCACCACCGGATTATTTGGCGCAGCTTATAAGTCGTGGCATGATCCGGCGATTGTTCACTGAGCAAACGTTGGGGTGTGGAATGTCGATTGCGGGATTGGATATTCGCCAACTGCGGGCCTTCGTCATGGTCGGGGAAGAATTGAGTTTTGTCGGCGCCGCGACTCGCCTGCATATTTCCCAGCCCGCGCTGTCGCAAACCATTCGCCAATTCGAAGCCCAGCTAGGTGTGCAGCTATTTGATCGTAATACCCGTAAGGTCGCCCTCAGTGACGCCGGGCAAGCGTTGCTGCCCCAAGCGCGGGACATCCTGAAAAAGATCGCCCAGCTGGCGCAAACTGCCGAAGATCACGCAATCGGTCTGCGCGGTTCATTGAAAGTCGGATTTTTGATTGGTGCGGGCGTGGACTTGATGCCGAAGATATTGAGCTCATTTGCCAAGCTCTTCCCGCAGGTCAACGTGATCGTTAAGGAATTCGATTTTTCTGCCCCGGATGCGGGCATTGGCGACGGCATGGACGTTTCCGTGTTGCGCCCGCCACTGGACCTGCAAGGAATCGAATTGATCACCCTGGTGGAGGAAGATTGCGTCGCGTGCCTGCCCAGCACCCACCGTCTGGCAGGCGCGCAGTCGGTCAGCATCTATGACTTGCTCGATGACCCGATCATCGCTGCGCCCGGCAGCGGAATTTGGCGCAGCTATTGGACCGCCGACCTTTACCGCAACGCCAACCGCGCGCCCATCGTGCATGAAGCGTCGACGGTTGAAAGTGAGTTGCAGGCGGTCGCCTCGGAGCGCGGCATCAGTATCACGGCGTCGTCAACTGCGCGGTTTTACGTGCGTCCCGGTGTAGCGTTTCCGGTGATCAGAGACATGCCCAAATGCACGGTGTGCATTGCGCTCCCCAACGAACCGAGCATCGCCGCACGCAATTTCGCCACGTTAGCGGTACAGGTAGCGAATGCGCACGGTGAGCGTTTAATTCAACCGTGAATGCTCGTTGGGCTGAGCGATAATTCAAGCAACGCTTTATGATGGCAAACTCCTCGCGATCTGCACGTAGGCAAAACCACATGAAGTTGGCTGTAACCGTTTTATCAGTGTTCGCTATGGTACTTGGGCTCAGCGGCTGTATCAGCGCCCCGATCGAAATGACCCCGCAGACTGCGCAACGCTTGCAATCACAAGCCCCGATTCGTTTTCTGCTGACGTTCGACGACGGTCCAAACGCGTCGAGCTTTTTTAACCCATCGCTCGCGGTTCTTGATGCGCTTGCCGTTAACCCGATTGAGCCAGGCATCAAAGCGGTATTTTTTGTGCAAACCCGTGCACCGCGTGCGGGCGGCAGTGAAATTGGTAAAACAGTCATGCGCCGCGAACACGCCGAAGGCCATATCTTGGGCTTTCACACCGCAACGCCATGGCACAGCAACCATCGTTCACTGAACGCGCAAGAGCTGGAACAGACGCTCACCAACGGCAGTGCGGACATCGCCGCAATCACAGGAACAGCGCCGAACCTGGTCCGGCCGCCGTTCTGGAATTACGATAAACGCACCTTCGCCGCGTACCAGCGGCACGGCATGCACATCGTGTTGACCGACCTGAGCGCCAATGATGGCAAGATCTGGGGTTACAACCTCAGCCTGCGCAGACGCTCGCACATGGTCAGGGAATTATCAGTGCTGCGCGAGAAGATCGCCGCAGGTGAACTGCCGGCCGTTGACGGTGTGATTCCGGTGGTGGTGACCTTTCATGACATCAATCGCTACACCGCCCGGCATGCTCAGGAATACCTGCAAATCCTCATCGACAGTGCGCGTGAGACGGGCATGACCACCGCAACCAAGCCGTTCTACGACGATCAAGCCGAGCTGCAGCGCGCGGTAATGGCCCGCACCATCAACACCAGCTCCGAACCCGTAAGTTTGCCCGGCTTCTGGAATTGGTGGTGGGACGGTGATTCACATTGATGAAACCCCGCCGCACAACAAAACCAATTCGCAAAATTTGCGGGCTCTTCGTTCGTCTTCTTTGAAACTCCCGAAATAACTCTGCGGGCAGTTCAATGATCTCGTCCGGAGTACTCAGCATGAACACCCGACTATTCGCCGCAGCGCCTTGGCTTCAGCTTGAAGAAGGTTTGCCATTGCGCGTGTCGCCCACCCAGCCCGGCATTTCGCTGGACAGTTGCGCTGGTCAACTGCAGGACCTTGCACGGACCCACCTTGAGCGTAACGGCGGTATTCTTTTCAGTGGCTTCGAGCCGCTCGGCGTTGAAGGCTTCCAGCAATTTGCGAGTTCCCTCGGTCATCCGCTGCTCAGCTATGAGTTTGGCTCGACACCTCGCAGCCAGGTCGCTGGCGGCGTCTATACCTCCACCGAATACCCGGCCCATCGATCGATCCCGCTGCACAACGAACAGGCGTACACCACCGAATGGCCAATGCGCATCTGGTTTTATTGCGCACAGGCCGCGCAGACCGGCGGGCAGACGCCGATCGCTGACAGTCGTGAAGTTTATCGGCGCATCGACCCCGCGTTGCGCGAGCACTTTGCCAATAAACGCCTGATGTACGTGCGCAATTACGGCAACGGTCTAGACGTCGCCTGGCAGCAAGTGTTCAACACCGAAGACCCCGCCCAAGTCGAAGCGTATTGCCGCCAGCGCGGCATCGAGTACGAGTGGAAGAGCGACGGAGAGCTGCGCACACGCCAGGTGTGTCAAGGCGTAGCGCAACACCCGCGCACCCGTGATTGGGTCTGGTTCAACCAGGCGCATTTGTTTCACATCAGCACGCTGGACCCGGAAATGCAGGAAGTGCTGCTGGACACGGTTGGCGAAGAAGACCTACCGCGTAACGTCTATTACGGCGACGGCAGTCCACTGGAAACGGCGGCTTTGGATGAAGTGCGCGGTGTGCTCGGTGAGTGCGAGATTGTTTTTCCGTGGGCCAGCGGCGACGTGCTGTTGCTCGACAACATGCTCACAGCGCACTCGCGTGCACCCTTCAGCGGGCCGCGCAAAGTCGTGGTCGCCATGACCGAAGGCCACGGGCTGAGTCTTTCTCAGTCTGCCGTTTGATTTTCAAGGATTCGAACCATGCCTGAGATTTCTCTATTGCACCCCTTACCGTTGCCTGACGGCCATGTGCTGACGGCTTCTGCCCGAGGCGACAGATTACTGCTGGCGCTGGACGACGCGCCGCTGGTATCGCTGCGATCTGAGGCTGACCACCTACAGTGTGTCGAGGTCTATGGCGGCGATGCCAAGCGGGCGTTGTGGTCGGCCTGCTATTGGTTGTTCGCGCATCAACCGGACACCCAGCGCCTGTATTGGACTGGACTTGAGCTAGACGACGACGTGGTTGGCGCTGCACTGCACAGTGGTTTGCTGCAGCTCGATGATCAGCAGCAATTGCTCTGCGAGCGCCAAGCGTTCTGGCAGTTGGCGAAGCCGTGGCAGCGCGGGCTGTTGGCCGCGGATTACCCCCAGCAAATGATCATGACCACAGGCAAGCGCCACCCACGACGTCCGCCGAAACCGCTGGGCGAAGTCTATCGGCGTTTCGATGCACGACTTCAGGCCTGGGTGTCGTTACGCACGTTGGATATAGATACCGACCTGACGCGCTTCAGTCGCTGGCAGAATTCTGCCCGGGTCATGGAGTTCTGGCAGGAGGGCGGCAGCCTCGAACAACACCGTGAATACTTGCAAAAACTCGCAGTCGACCCGCACACAGTGACGCTGATCGGCTGCATTGATGATGAGCCATTTGCCTATTTCGAAGCCTATTGGGCCAAAGAAGATCGCATCGCGCCGTTTTATGCCGCCGGGGATCATGACCGAGGCATTCATATGCTGGTGGGCGAAGAGCACCATCGCGGCCCGCACAAAGTCGCCGCTTGGCTGGCAGCATTAGTGCACTGGTTGTACCTGGACGATCCGCGTACCTGCCTTGTGGTCGCCGAACCACGTGCCGACAACGGGAAAATGATCGGGCACATGCAGCGTTTGGGTTTCTATCGCGAGAAGGAATTCGATTTCCCGCACAAGCGAGCAGCGCTGATGGCGATCAGTCGTGAGACGTTCTTTGATCGCGGCCCGTTGTGCTAAGTGCTGCGCGACAGCGCGGCGTCTGGCTGATCTTGCGCATTCGTTGGCAAGCCAACTCCCACAGTCTGTGTATCCGACTCAGGAGTTTCGGCTTGACGCAAAATCTGTGGGAGCAGGCTTGCCTGCGAAAAGGTCGATACGACCTTCAGAGTTCAAGCTGCTGCAGCGCTTTGTGGCAGTGCACCTGGGCGTCGCGAATCATGAAGTTGACCAACGTCGGCGACACCCCCAGCTCTCCGGCCAGGTCCTTTTGCGGGCAGCCATGTATGCGGTACATCTCGAAGGCATAACGGGTGCGCTTTGGCAGCTCCGACAGGGCGATGTCGATCAGCGCCAGGGTTTGCTGATTGAGGTTGATGGTTTCGGGGGTTGCGCTGAACACCGAGGCCTGGAGGCCTTCTTCTTCTGGCGCAGCGTGGCGACGTTCAAGCGTTTGCTTGCGGTAATGGTAGATAGAGAGGTTGCGTACCACTTGGAACATGTAGCTGACCTGAGACTTGACGGTGGTAGAAAAACCCGACCGGTTCAGGCGTATGAAAGCGTCCTGAACAACGTCTTCGGCATAGCTGCGGCATCCGGTAATGCGGGTTGCAACCTTCAACAGCACCGGGTAGTTGGATAGGAATAACTCATGAAGAGAGTCGCCGCTCTGACTGACGTCAATGTCGGAGGCAAGGCAGTCGCTACTGGACATGATTCAATTTCCACTTGGGCAGGGGAGTGGGAATATATTGCTAATGAGAATTGTTTACAACAGTATTTAGATTAACGTTTGGGTGGCTTTTGGCCATAAATGTAGACAAAAACTCCCTCTTTTCAGCAACTCCTAATTAATTACTATTCTCATCCGTCTTCATCAGTACCTGCCTGCGCGTTGCTCTCGAAGAGATAACGACGGGGCTATTTACGTCGACAAATGAGGAGCAAACCAATGGCTTTCGATCGCGAAGATGCCGTGTTCAAAGTGTTGATCAATCACGAGGAGCAATACTCGTTGTGGCCGGATTACAAAGCCGTGCCCGGCGGCTGGCGTGAAACCGGTACCCGCGGCGTGAAGCAGGTGTGCCTCGATTACGTTGAGCAGGTTTGGAGTGACATGCGGCCGCTGAGCCTGCGCCAGGCCATGGATAACCGGGCGGCGGACTGATTGAGCATGCGAGTGCGATTGTTCTGCGTGCCGTATTCCGGCGCGAGTGCCAGCGTCTATGCCCGCTGGCAGCGGGGTTTACCTGAATCGCTTCAGGTCTGTCCGCTTGAATTGCCAGGGCGCGGCGCGCGGTTCGCCGAACCGCTGGCCACTGACCTGTCGGCGCTGGCGCGTCAGTTGGCGGCTGAAATATTGCCGCTGACGGATCACCCCTATGCGCTGTTCGGGCACAGCCTGGGTGCGCTGTTGGCAGTGGAAGTCGCCTACGCCCTTCGCGAACTCGGCGCACCCGATCCGCATGTGCTGGTGGCTTCTGGCACCGAAGCGCCCAGCGTTCGTGATGACCAAGACCTGCGCCAGCCATTGGATGACGGCCAGCTGATTGCGCGTCTGCAAACCCTCGGCGGCACGGCGCCCGAAGTCTTGGATAGCCCGGAACTGCTGGAGTTGATCCTGCCGGTGCTGCGTGCCGATTTTCTGCTGTGCGGCAATTACCAGCCAACCGAGCGCATGCCGTTGAACTGCCCGATCAGGGTGTTCGGCGGTCTTCAGGATGATGCCAGCCCCTCAGCACTAAGTGCCTGGCAGCGCGAAACCCTCGGTGATTTTTCCCTGCAATGGTTCGAAGGCGGACACTTTTTCATCGCCAGCAGCCAAGCCCAAGTGCTTGCGGCACTTGCGCAAGAATTTAAAACGGCGTCGCCACAACCGGCAGGCGTCGGATCTCTTTAGACGAAAAACATGCGAAAAGGTGATGCAATGGACGGTCAATTCGACGGTGCACGGGGTTTGGTCGCGGCATTGACCGAGCACGCTCAGCACTCCCCCGAGCAGGTGGCGCTGCGGTTTCTCGATGAAAGCGGTGCCACCACCATCACCTACCGCGAATTGGACGCCCATGCGCGGGCCATCGCCCAGACATTGTTGGCGCACACCTCGGTGGGCGAGCGGGCCGTGTTGGTCTATCCCAGCGGCCCCGACTATGTAGCTGCATTCTTCGGTTGCCTGTACGCCGGGGTCATCGCGGTCCCGGCGTATCCCCCTGAATCTCGGCGGGTGCAGCATTTGTCGCGTCTGTTCGGCATTCTGCGTGACGCGCAACCCCAGGTCATTCTGACCCACAGCGCCTTGCACGAAACCTTGGCCGACGCGTTCAAGGCCCTGGAAACCCCGGTGCCAACCTTGCTCAGCACCGACCATGACCTTCTCATCGCAGCTGGTAATTGGCGCCCGACAGCTTTATCCGCCGACACCATCGCCTTTCTGCAATACACCTCCGGCTCCACCGCAGCGCCCAAAGGTGTGCAGGTTAGCCACGGCAATTTGGCCGCCAACGAATGGGCCATCCGCGAGGGTTTCGCCATCGGCGCTGACGACGTCATCGTGACGTGGCTGCCGCTTTACCACGACATGGGCCTGATCGGCGGTTTGTTGCAGGCGCTCTACAGCGGCATTCCTTGCGTGTTGATGTCGCCGTTGTTCTTTCTGCAACGGCCGTTGCGTTGGCTGCAAGCAATTGCCGAATACGGCGGCACCATCAGCGGTGGCCCGGACTTCGCCTATAGGCTGTGTGCCGAGCGGGTGCGCGACTCGGCGCTGGCTGAACTGGACCTGAGCCGCTGGCGCGTGGCGTTTTCCGGCGCCGAACCGATCCGTCCTGACACGCTGGAGTTGTTTGCCGAGCGCTTTCAGCTCAGCGGCTTCCGTCCGAGCGCCTTTATGGCCTGTTATGGACTGGCCGAGGCCACCTTGTACGTCAGCGGCGGTGCGCCGGGCGCAGGTATTCACTCGACCGAATTCGCTCGTGATGCTTTGGCCGCACAACGCGGTGTGCCTGGCGTGGGATTGAATGTCGCCAGTTGCGGCAATGCCGCGCCAGGTCAACAGCTGCGGGTGGTTGATCCTGATAGCGGCAATGAACTGGCGCCAGGGCAGGTCGGCGAACTGTGGACCTGCGGACCCGGCGTTGCCCACGGTTATTGGCGCAACCCAGAAGCCACGGCGCAAAGCTTTGTCCCGCGTGATGGTCAGGTGTGGCTGCGTACCGGCGACTTGGGTTTGATGCATGACGGTCAGCTATACATCACCGGTCGCCTGAAAGACATGCTCATCTTGCGAGGGCAAAACCTCTATCCACAAGATGTGGAGCGCACCGTCGAAGACGCTGTGGACGGGGTACGCAAGGGGCGCGTGGCGGCGTTTGCGCAGCCGGGAACGGACGGTGAGGAGTGTATCGGGATCGCCGCCGAAGTCAGTCGCGGCCTGTTGAAATCCCTTGATCCAGCAACGGTGGCGCGGGCTATTCGTGATGCCGTGGCCGACGTTCATGGCGAGGCGCCGCGTCTAGTTGCACTGCTTGAGTCCGGGGCGATGCCGAAAACCTCCAGCGGCAAACTACAGCGTTCGGCTTGCCGGCAGATGCTGGCCGATGGGCAACTGGCGACGGTCTTCGTGCTTGATGCCGAGCCAATAGCCCAAGTTGCTCCGTCACCATTGGCACAGCCTCTGAACCCCGCAGAACAAGCCCTGGGTGAATGCTGGGCTGAGGTATTGGGCGCGCACCCGTCGTCAACCGACGATAACTTTTTCGCGCTTGGCGGTAACTCGCTGAAGGCCGTGCAATTGGCGGGTCGGCTGCGCGAGCGCTACGCCGTTGAAGTGCCGGTTAGTGCGCTGTTCGAGGCGCCGAACCTTGGCGCTTTTGCGCTGTGGCTGGCCGCCCAATCTCCTGTCGCAGCTCAACCAAAACTACTGCCTCAGGCGCCAGGTGCCGAACCCGTGATGTCGGCGGCGCAAAGTCAGTTATGGTTCCTCTGGAAGTTAGACCCTGAGGCCGTTGCCTATAACATTTCCGGGCAAGTGAAGCTGCGCGGGCAGCTTAACCGGGTCGCGTTGCAGGCGGCTATCGACGGCCTGGTTGCGCGCCATGCGGTGCTGCGTACCTGTTTCCCGGAAGTCGCGGGGCGCGCACAGCCGAGCCTGCAACCCGCGAGACCGTTTGTTATTCACTGGGAAGATTTGACCGGACTGCCCGTTGCGCAGGCCGAAACCGCCGCACTGCGGGTTGCACAAACCGCAGCCGATACGCCGTTCAACCTGGCCGCCGATGCGTTGTTGCGCGTGACCCTCGTCAGCTTCGGTGATGACAGCCATCGCCTGCAACTGACCCTGCACCACATCGTCGCTGACGGTTGGTCGATGAACTGCCTGATCGCCGAATTTGCTGAACTGTACAGCGCACATTGCCATTCCCGTGCTGCGCGGTTGCCAACCCTCGCCGTGGACTATTTGGACTTTGCCGCCTGGCAGCAGGCATGGCTGGCAGCCGGCGAAGGCGAGCGTCAGCTCAGCTATTGGCGTGAGCAACTGGGCAACGAATACCCATTGCTGACGGTGCCGACTGACCGACCACGGCCGGCGATTCAGGGTTTCGATGGCGGCCAGGTTAGCCTGACACTGCCGCCAGCGTTGACCGCAGCATTGAAAGCCATGGCCAGTGAGCAGCGCGCGACCTTGGCCATGCTGCTGTTGGCGTCGTTTAACGTGTTGCTGATGCGCTATTCCGGTCAGCAGGATCTGCGTGTCGGGATTACCGTAGCAGGGCGCAACCGACCTGAAATCGAGCCACTGGTAGGGTTGTTCGTCAACATGCTGGTGTTGCGCAGCGACCTGTCCGCCGACCCGTCTTTCAGCGCCTTGTTGGCTCAGGTCAAGCACACCTTGCTGCAAGCCCAGGCGCATCAGGATTTGCCTTTTGAGCAACTGGTCGAAGCCTTGCAGCCAGAGCGCAACCTAGGTCACAACCCGCTGTTCCAAGTGGCGTTCGACCATCAATGGCCGCAACTGACCGGACTTGAGCAACTGCCGGGCCTGGCGCTGGAATCTGTCGAGCATTTCCAGCAGCACACCCAGTTTGATTTGACCCTGCACACCCTGGAAACAGCTGACGAACTAAAAGCCAACTTCACCTTTCGTACCGACTTGTTCGACGCCGCCAGCGTCGAGCGCATGGCGTCTCATTGGCAGCATTTGCTACAAGCCATCGTCGCGCAGCCAGAATGCCCGGTGACGCAATTGCCGCTGATGGACGATCACCAGCGCCAGGCCCTGATTGAACGCTGGAACCAACGCTCGTGCCAGGCTCATCCCCATCGATTCGAGCAGGCCAGCCTGCATCGGGTGATCGAAAGCCAGGCGCTACGTCGGCCGCAGGCAGTGGCAGTCAGTTATGACGGCCTCAGCCTGACGTACCAAGAACTCGATCAACGCGCCAATGCGGTGGCCTGGACACTACGCACGCACGGTGTCGGGCCGGACGTGCTGGTGGGCCTCGCTATGGAGCGCTCGCTGGAACTGTTGATCGGTTTACTGGCGATCCTCAAGGCGGGCGGAGCCTACCTGCCGCTGGACCCGACTTACCCGGCTGAACGTTTGGCCTACATGCGCCAAGACAGTGGTATCGCTTTACTGCTGACGTCGCGTCAATTGGACGCTACCCCGGAATGGACAAGCGGGCTGACGGTGTTGTATGCCGAAGACGGTCAACACGCTAGCGAGGCACCGCCCGACCTCACGCAGGCCGATCACCTGGCTTACGTGATCTACACCTCAGGCTCCACGGGGCAGCCGAAGGGCGTGATGGTCAGTCATCGCAACGTGCTGCGCTTGTTCGAAAGTGCCGCTGCCCAGTTCCAGTTTGGTGAGCAGGACGTGTGGTCGCTGTTCCATGCGTATGCCTTCGACTTCTCGGTGTGGGAGATTTTCGGTGCGCTGTTCTACGGTGGCCGCCTGCTGGTGGTGCCGTACTACACCACCCGCGAACCCCACGCGTTCTACGAACTGCTCTGTCGCGAAGGCGTCACAGTACTGAACCAGACACCGTCGGCGTTTCGCGGCCTGATAGCAGCGGCGTTGGCCAGCAATCAGCAATCGGCCCTGCGCTACGTGGTCTTCGGCGGCGAAGCGCTGGACATGGCCATGCTACGGCCATGGATGGAGCGCTTCGGTGAGCAGCAACCGCAACTGATCAACATGTACGGCATCACTGAAACCACGGTCCACGTTACGTACCGGGCGTTGGGTCTTGTCGACTTGAACGCCATCGACAGCCCCATGGGCCAACCGTTGGCTGATCTGACCTGGTATTTCCTTGATACCCACGGCGAGCCTGTACCACCGGGAGTCGCCGGCGAGCTGTTCATTGGTGGTCCAGGTTTGGCCCGTGGCTACCTGAACCGCAAAGGCCTCAGCGCCGAACGCTTTGCAGCGAACCCTTTTGACCAGTCCCAGCGCCTGTACCGCACCGGCGACTTGGCGCGTTATCGCGACAACGGCACGGTTGAATACCTGGGCCGCATTGACCAGCAGGTCAAAGTGCGTGGTTTCCGTATCGAACTGGGCGAGATCGAAGCGCAACTGTATCAACAACCCACGGTGCGCGAAGCCGTGGTGCGGGTCCATCAGGGCAACGGCGAGGCGCAACTGCTGGGTTATGTGGTCCCCGATTTGGCGGCCCTGCGCGATCAACGTGAAGCAGACGACCAAGGCCAGGCTGAGCGCGTGGCACAGTGGTCGACGGTTTTCGATGGCATTTACGCGCTGAATCCTGAAGGCTCAGAGAGCAGCGAAGGGCAAGGGCCGAGCTTCACCGGCTGGAACGACAGCTACGCTGATCGGCCGATCCCGGTGGCGCAAATGCAGGAATGGCTGGACACCAGTGTCGAACGCATTCTGGCGTTGCGCCCGCAACGGCTGCTGGAAATTGGCTGCGGCGTGGGCTTGTTGACTCAGCATCTGGCGCCACGTTGCGCGGTGTATCGCGGCACTGACCTGTCCGCCCGTGCGGTGGCTGAGCTCAATGCCTGGGCAGCAGGGCGGGCAGAGTTGGCGCACATCGAGCTTCGCCAGCAAGCCGGCACCGACTTCCACGGCATTGAAGCAGGTGGCTACGACACCGTGGTTATTAACTCGGTGGCGCAGTATTTTCCGGACGTTGACTATTTGATTTCGGTGCTCGAAGGCGCCCTCAAGGCGTTAAGCCCCGGTGGCCGGATCTTCCTCGGCGACCTGCGCGCTCTGGACCTGCTGCCGGTGTTCCACGCTTCACTGGAGCTATTCCGAGCGCCTGACGATTTACCCTTGGCGTATCTGCAACCACGCATCAACCGGGCGGCGGCGGAAGACAGCGAATTGCTGCTTGCACCCGCATTCTTCGAGCGCCTGCGTGCCCGACTGCCCGCGTTGGGCACGTGCACCCTGCAACTGCGCCGTGGTGACGCCGACAACGAACTGACGCGTTACCGTTATGACGCCGTTCTGCACGTTGGCAGCGCAGTTGTTGAGCCCGACGCGACCCAAAGCTGGACCGCAACCGGCAACGACATTGCTCAGCTGTCGCGGCTGCTGGTGGAACAGCGTCCGGCACGGATACGCGTTCAGCAAGTGCGTAACCGTCGTCTGAGCAACGATCTGGCGATCCTCCAAGGCCTGACGACACCCGGACTGAGAGCGGTCGCTGATCTGCGCCGCTGGCTCTCGACCCAAGGGCAAACCGGCGACGATCCGCAGGCTTATTGGACGCTGGCCGAAGCCCACGGCTATCAGGCCAGCATCAGCTGGAGCCAGGGTGGCGAAGGGCGTTTCGACGTGACCCTGCAAGACACCAGCCTGTCGATAGTTACCGATCAAGCGCTCCCACATTTATCGCCGACCAACGACGACTGGCGCTCCCAAGCCAGTGACCCACTGTTGGCCAAGCGCCGCCAGCAATTGGGTCCGCGCCTGCGGGAAGCACTGAAGGCCAGCCTGCCTGCGCACATGTTGCCTGCCCACATTCTGGTCCTCGACCGCTTACCACTGACCAGCAACGGCAAGCTTGACGTCAGCCAACTGCTCGCGTTGGAGCCGGGGCGGATTGCCTCGGTTGCCTACCGCGCGCCCCAGGGAGAAGTGCAAATCACGCTGGCCTCGGTCTGGGCTGAAGCTTTGGGTGTGGAACGGGTGGGCAGCGACGACAACTTCTTTGAGCTCGGCGGGCATTCACTGTTGGCCACCCAAGTGCTGGCCCAATTGAATGCTCAACTGCGCGTCGAGCTGTCGTTACGCGATTTTTTTGAGGCCGGCGATTTGGCCGCGCTGGCGATCAAGGTCGCCGAACAACATGCCCAAGGCCTGTCCTCCACTGAGTTGGACGCTGAAATCAGCGCCGCCCTGGCGGCCATTCAAGGCCTCTCCGAATCACAACTGCAGGCGCTGATCGCAAGCGCCGCCGAGGAAATGACGTCATGAGTAACGTGCACGCGGCGCTGCAAAATCTCTCGCCAAGCCAGCGCAAAGCGGTCGAAGCGTTGCTGGCAAAAAAGGGCATCGATCAGCAAGCCCGGCTGCCGATTCCACGTGCCGATCGCGGGCAGGCACTGCCGCTGTCCTTCGCTCAGCAACGCTTGTGGTTTCTGTGGCAGTTGGAGGCGGAAGGCGCGGCGTACAACATTCCGGGGGCGATCGACATTGCAGGCCGGCTTGATGCGCTGTTGCTGGGTCGTTGCATTAATGCCTTGGTGCAGCGCCACGAAGCGTTGCGCACGGTGTTCCAAAGCGGTGAGAGTGGCGATGTGCAAGTCATTCTTCCGACGCTGGACATCGTTCTGCAGCAGGTTGATCTGAGCGGATTGCCCAACGCCGAACGTGAGGCTGAAACTCAGCGCTTGGCAACTGCCGAAGCCCAGGGTGCGTTCGATTTGCGCAGCGGGCCATTGCTGCGTACTTGTTTGCTCAAGCTCGGGGACCAGCAGCATGTGTTGTTGGTGACGTTGCACCACATCGTCGCTGACGGCTGGTCGGTGGACATTTTTCTCAAAGAGTTTGCTGCGCTGTACGACGCCGGCCAACAGGGTCGCCAGGCAGTCTTGTCGGCGTTGCCAGTGCAGTACGCCGACTACGCGTTGTGGCAGCGTGACTGGCTGGCGGCGGGGGAAAGCGAGCGCCAACTGAGTTACTGGCGCGAACAATTGGGCGCTGAGCACCTGCTGTTGGCGTTGCCCCATGATCGCCCGCGCCCGGCGGTATTGAGTGCCCGTGGCGGCAACGTTGCGGTGCAGTTGGACCTTGCCAGCAGCGAGCGCCTTAAGGCGTTCGCCAAAGCCCGGGAAATGACTCCGTTCAGCGTTTGGTTGGCGCTGTACAAACTGCTGCTGCAACGCTTGAGCGGCGCCGCGGACATACGTGTCGGCGTACCGGTGGCTAACCGTGGCCGGGCGGAGATCTCTGGCGTGGTCGGCTTCTTCGTCAACACCGTAGTGCTGCGCTCGCCGTTTGACAGCCAACTGACGTTTGATCAGTGGTTGACCCAGGTCAATAGCGTTTCGCAGCAGGCACAAGCCCATCAAGATTTGCCATTCGAACGCCTGGTGGAGGCGCTGCAACCGCAGCGCAGCCTGAGCCACAATCCGCTGTTTCAGGCGAAATTCAACTACGGTTTTGACACCACGCAACTGCCCAGTCCAACCGGCTTGACCCTGACTTCCCGGGCCATCGAACACTTGGGCGCGCACTTTGATCTGGCGCTGGACATCGCTGACACCTCCACCGGCTTCAAAGGCTTTTTCACCTACGCTTGCGACCTGTTTGACGAGGTCAGCGTCAACGGTTTCGCCTTGGCGTTGCAGACCTTGTTGTTCGCCGCGCTGGCTGCGCCCGAGACTCCGTTGCATCGCTTGGCCGTTGCTGCGCCGGGCACCTCGCGGCTGGTTGGGGAAGCCGCAGCACCGGCCAACACGGTATTGACGTTATGGCAGCAACAGCGCGACGCTGACCCGCAGGCCTTGGCGGTTGACGATGGCAATCAACATCTGAGCCGCCAGCAACTGGACAACCACTCTAACCGCGTGGCGCAGGCGTTGATTGTCCGCGGGGTTAAACCGGGCGAGCGAGTGGCGCTGTGTCTGCCGCGCTCGACGCAGTGGATTGTCGGGTTACTGGGCGTGCTCAAAGCGGGCGCGACCTATCTGCCGTTGGACCCGACGCAGCCGGTCGACCGTTTGCGGCAGTTGCTGGATGCCAGTGATGCGCGCGTAGTGATCGGTGATAACCCGCTTCTGGTAACCAATGACCGGGCGTTAGTAAGGCTGGACTCCACCGAAGTGCAAGGCTGTTCAGCAGTGACACCTGACCTGATCCCGCACGCAGACCAGCCGGCCTACGTGATCTACACCTCTGGCTCCACCGGCACGCCCAAAGGTGTGCTGATCAGTCATCGTGCATTGGCCAACTATGTTCAGGGGATGCTTCAACGTCTTGCCCCGTTGGCCGAGGGCGGCATGGCCATGGTCTCCAGCGTGGCGGCCGATTTAGGACATACCACGCTGTTCGCCGCGCTGTGCAGCGGGCGCGCCTTGTACTTGCCGGATGACGATGCCCTGCGTGATGCGGATGGTTTTGCCGCGTTCATGAGTGGCCACGCGGTCAGCGTGCTGAAAATTGTCCCGAGCCATCTCAATGGCCTGCTGTTGGCCAATCCGAACGCCAAGCTATTGCCGCGTGACGCGCTGATCCTCGGCGGCGAATCAAGCCCTACCGCGCTGTTGGAAAAGATTCGCCAACTGGCTCCCGATTGCCGTGTGTTCAATCACTACGGCCCCAGCGAAACCACCGTGGGTGTGCTGACTTACGAATGGCCGTTGTCCGCAGCCGTACCTCGGCACTTAGCCCTGGGCCGGCCATTGCCGGGCTACAGCGTGGAAGTGTTGGATGCCGACCTCAATCCGCTGCCAATGGGTGTCGCTGGTGAGCTGTACATCGGTGGCGTCGGCTTGGCGCTGGGGTATTTGAACCAGCCGGGGCAAACCGCCGAACGCTTCGTCGCTGACC
>NZ_JAMFRV010000266.1 GCF_026224925.1 Pseudomonas sp.
AGACTGCTTCACCTGGCTCTGGTTAACGGCATTGTCCTGGGTGAGTAGCGCGGTCATAGCTTCGGCGAGAGCGGTTCGTTTGTTGATCCGGTCACCCCAGATCCCATTGTTAGCACCTCCGGCACTAGTGACGATCTCTATTACCTCATCGGTAAATTGCGGCAAGGTCGTCTTGATCTTTTCGGCAATCACCCGTTCCTCATCATTGGTCACGCTGCCTGGATAGTAGCGGGTCCACGCCTTGCCGATATGCTGAAGGACATCCCGATCCACAGCGACTGACTGCGCAGTCGTGGCCGGATCCTGAGACGCCCGAATCATTCTCAACCGGAGCCTGATATCCAGCTGAGCCGTGCGAATGTCGTTCAGGTGAATAATTGGTATGGTGCCACCAAAATATGAATCCTCTACAGACGAATTGAGCTTTGCGATGCCGAACACACCAAACGTTCCGACGGCGGCCGTGAGAACGATACACGCACCCATGGCGAGGATGATTCTGAACTTGATGGTGTGTGTGAACCTGTTTATTCTGCTTCCTTCGAAAGTCGAGCGCAAGTAACTAGGGTTGTGAAAAAAATGGAAGGGTATCGCTCTGATTCGGTTCATCAATGTCTCCATTCCCCAATTTTTCGGAATGCCGGCCTCCATTTTTTTCAAGCAAGCTCACTGATTGTGCAGGAGCCGAAGACTTCGCCAAAAACGGGCGGTTGGTGCGTGAAGCGGCTTTCACCGACGCACACGTAATGGCCGCCTGCCTGGATCGCAAAGAGCCACCGCTACCATCGAGTTACGTATCAACGTTGGAACCGTGGCGCGAGCAAATCACGAAGTGGCGAGCCGCCGTCGTTCAATGCACGATGATCTACGGCATCCTCGTTCGCCACCACGGATACAACGGCAGCTGTAGTGAAGTTGCCCTTATATATCCGTCGCTGAGTAAGCGCGTATGACAAGTGATGAACCACTCGTTGCGCAGCGGTCATTGGCAGATTATTTCCTGCGTAATCGCAGGCACCCCGCTCTCGCCTGTTCTCCCGCGCATGTCAATACGGGCATGTGCGGATCGGATTAAAAGGCGTCCCAGCTACCGGTCGCGCTTGTGGCAGTAGACAAACCAGCTACCGCTGCAGGGCGTAGCAACGACTCCTGAGTCTGCGCTTTAGGCGGCCTGCCCGAAACAGGGACGTGCTTGGCAGCACTACGCAGTGGCACGCTCTTGTGAACATCCAAGGTGGTCGCGGAATAGGCCACTGTAAAAACCGACACCACCTCATTAAGCTTGGCTGCTTGCTCTTCGAGTGATTGGGCCGCCGCTGCGGCTTCTTCAACCAGTGCCGCGTTCTGTTGCGTAACTTCATCCATCTGGCCGACCGCCTGATTAACTTGCTCAATGCCGCGACCTTGCTCTTCCGAAGCAGCGGCGATTTCTCCGATGATGTCCGCCACGCGCCTGACAGCATGTTTCGCTTCCATTGTGGTCCGTCCAACCTCGGTCGCCTCGCTTGCACCTCTGTCGATCGTAGCAACCGACTTTTCGATTAAATCCTTGATTTCCTTGGCTGCCGCCGATGATCGTTGCGCAAGGGTGCGCACCTCCGCCGCCACGACCGCGAACCCGCGACCCTGCTCCCCCGCACGCGCGGCTTCGACGGCGGCATTCAACGCCAGAATGTTGGTTTGGAACGCGATCCCTTCGATCAACGCCGTGATCTCCGCGATCTTACTGGAGCTAGCGGTAATTTCGCTCATGGTCACAACCATACGTTCGACCACCTGGTTGCCCTTCTCTGAGGTCTCGGTGGCGTTCAACGCCAGGGTGCTGGCTTGCCGTGCGCTTTCAGTATTCTGTCGCACTGTCGCAGTCAACTCTTCCATACTGGCAGCGGTTTCTTCCAACGAAGCGGCTTGCTCTTCAGTGCGGGCGGACAGGTCAACATTGCCGGCTGCGATTTGCTTTGACGCCACGCTCACAGAGCCGGCCGACATCCGAGCTGTGCCGACTACTTCAGCCACTCGGGCCAGCAAGGTGTTGAACGCGGCTGCGGTAAGACCGATCTCATCCATACGTTCGACGTGTGCCTTATTGGTCAGGTCGAGCGTTCGGCTTACATCTTGGAACGTGCGCTGCATACGGTTTAGGCCCGACGTGATCAGGCGGAACAATTGCAGGCCCATCGAACCGGCGGTAACAAACGCTGCAGCCACGCTAACTATCGTTACCCAGAACGAATGATCGTAAGCTAAATTGTTCTCAGTGCGAATGTCTTCGCTCAGTTTTTGGTTATAAGCAATGTGTTTCCCGAGCACGTCATCGATCTTCAGAGCCGCGTTGGTCACCGCGCCGCCGTCAAGCAAAGCGGCGGTTGCCCCGCTCATGTCGTTAGCTCGGAGTTTCTCAAGAAAGCTGTTTCGCGAGGCGCGATATTCCGCGATGGCGACCCGGTCGTTGTCTAAAAACTTGCGGTCATCAGCATCTGAAATATCGTCTTTCTCGTAAGTTGCAAGTAACTTGTCAGTAATCGCATCCTCGGCCGACATTCGTTGCGCGATCTGGCTGGTGTTTCCTGAATAAGCGCTAACCAAGGTTCTGTAGCTCAACCGTCTCGCTCGACTCAGGCTATTCTGAATGTCCGAAAGCGTGCTGACGCTAGGCATAATATTAGTTTGAACATACTCGAATCGCTGCTGGGCTTGGGTCAGATTATGTATTCCTACCCAGCCGACAGAAATCAGCGCCAGCAAAGCGATGGCTAGCGTCAGCATGAGGCGTCTTGAAATGGTCATAGGGGTCACTGAGGATGGAAAATTAATCAAAAGATGAACATCTGAATTACGACATCCTTAAGTAGTTCTTGACCTATCTAATTGGAATAAGCGTTATGCCAACCCAGCATAACTTAGATGGTTCACGAGACCCATACCCGAATTGCGCGGCCGTCGATGGCGCAGTGATCGATCGCCCCACGAATCCTACAGGCTGTTTGGCATAAGTTGACACGGCTGCAGCCGTAGCCGTGTCAAGCTGTCGGTAGCAGCTTGTTCCCGTTTCCACGGACAGGGTGTACCCGATGCGTCATTAATGAATTGTTGTTGAACCAAAGCATCGGTTCCAGTGTTTCCGGTTCAACAGCTGCTTGTGTTTTCCGAGCGGTGCGCTGATACATCACTTCGGCTTCGTGATAGCCATTGATCGTTTTACATCTTCTACGTGAGGTCGCGTTGCGGACCTTCGTAAGCGCTCAATCTGGCACACGCGGAACCATATGGCCGCGTAGTAACGGTCGTCAATCCGATTAGGACCAAGCGCTTACGCGGTCAAGCCGTAGGCTTCAAGAAATTAAACGGTAGCAGGTCGGTAACATCGGCGTCTAATGCTCGTTGCGGCAATTCGCTGAGTACCCGTACG
>NZ_JAMFRV010000267.1 GCF_026224925.1 Pseudomonas sp.
CAAATAACGTATTTGCACCGATGCCACCGTCTGGCACTGCTGGCCAACAGGCGCAGGCACGTCATTTGTCTTTCTTGACCTTGGTGGTGCGGAGGAAATCAAGGTAGAAATTAACCGCACCCAACACGGCGATGGCGAACAAGGCAATCATGCCGATTTGACTATTGCTCATGGCGTACTCCGGGTGGATCTGAAAGCGACTTATAATAATTAATCCAAAACGCCGGAGAAGGGAACGGGTTTTACCCTAGCTTTACAGAGTTGACCCTGTATTTACCGGGTCTTTACGTACGGGTGGTCATTTTCACTGAGATTTAATTTTTTTCAGATAAGTTGTAATGGGCAAGTCAGATTGCACAGCCACCGCATAAGTGGGTGTCCTTCCTATTGGGTAATTCATCAATTCGCCGCTACCCCTGTAGTCGTTGCACTTTGGCGGGCAATGAATACTGCATGGCGGCCTTCAACCGGCTGCTTGAACCAAGGTACTTGCGTCGATCTGCTCAATCGACGTCACCCCGGTCAACGTCATGGCCACACGCATTTCTTGGGCAAAAATCTCCAGCATATTCTCTACGCCACGCTGCCCATCGGCGGCCAGCGCATAGACCGTCGAGCGCCCGAGCAACACGCTTTTGGCGCCGAGGGCGAGCATGCGCACCACATCAAGACCCGAGCGAATACCAGAGTCGACTAACACCGTCAGATCACTACCGACAGCCTGGGCAATCGGCGGCAACGCCTTGGCCGTGGATAGCACGCCATCCAGCTGACGGCCGCCGTGGTTGGATACCACAATGCCGTCCGCCCCGAAGCTCACCGCATCCTTGGCATCCTGCGGGTCGAGAATGCCTTTGATGATCATCGGGCCTTTCCAGAACTCGCGGATCCACTCCAGATCCTTCCAACTGATGGACGGGTCGAAGTTGTTCGCCAGCCAGCCCACGTAGTCCTCCAGCGTAGTGGCCTTGCCCAAGTATTTGGAGATGTTGCCCAGGTCATGAGGGCGACCGAGGAGGCCAACATTCAACGCCCAGTCCGGCTTGGTCATGGCCTGCAAAATGCGCCGAGGCGCGGCGTACGGCCCAGACATACCGGAGTGAGCATCGCGATAACGGGCTCCGGGCGTCGGCATATCGACCGTGAACACCAGCGTTTTGACCCCGGCAGCCTGAGCACGCTCCAGGGCGTTCTTCATAAAGCCACGGTCTTTGAGCACATACAGCTGAAACCAGATCGACTGCGCGCTCTGTGATGCTACTTCCTCAATGGAGCACACCGACACCGTCGACAGGCAGAACGGAACCCCCTTATTCGCCGCTGCCTTGGCCGCTTGCACCTCACCGCGGCGCGCATACATGCCGGTCAGGCCTACGGGGCTGAGGATAATCGGCATATCCAGTGATTCGCCAAAGAGCGTGGTTTTCAGGCTCAAGCTATCGACATTCTTGAGGATGCGCTGCCGCAAACTGATATTGGCCAAGTCCGAACTATTGGCTCGCAGCGTATGCTCTGCATAGGCACCGCCATCGATGTAATCAAACAGAAAGCGTGGAAGTTTGCGTTTGGCCGCTACGCGGTAATCAGACGCCGACGAAATAATCATGACGGTTTTTCCTTGGGGAAGAAGTCTACTAAACGAGGCCGCAAGGCATTCGCTGTAGGTTCAGAGTAAGGAAATATCGACTATGATAATAACAACTTATACAACTGTAATTAAGTCGAAAATGGAATGCTTATGAACCTTCGAACATTACGCACCTTTGTTGAAGTGGTGCGTCAAGGCGGCTTCTCCCAGGCTGCCGAAGTGGTATTCCTTACCCAATCCACCGTCAGCAAGTCCGTCAAGACCCTGGAAGATGAGCTGGGCACGCCGTTGTTAAACCGTATCGGTCATCGAAGCGAACTAACCGCCGCCGGCGCAATCGTATATCGCCGCGCCCTTGTCCTGCTGGCCGAACACAACGATCTCATCGCCGAAATCAACGACCTGCGCGGCCTCAAAGGTGGCGTACTGCGCATCGGCCTGCCACCCGTGGGCAGCGGCGTACTCTTCGCCGCAATGTTCACCGAGTACCGTGCCCGCTACCCGGATATCGAAATTCAGCTCATTGAACACGGCGCAAGGAAACTGAATGAATGCCTGAAGTCAGGAGAAGTAGACCTGGCGGCGCTGTTAAGGATGAAATCGGTTAACGAAGAGTTCGATTACCAAGATGTGCGCATCGAACCACTGGTGGTCGTTATGGCAGAGAACCACCCAATGGCCGAACGCAGCAGCGTCGACATCGCAGACTTGGCCGATACGCCGTTTATCCTCTTTGAGGAAGGGTTTGCATTGAATGCCATGATTCAGGCGGCGTGCGACCGCAAAGGCGTTACGCCTAAGGTGACAGCACGCAGCGGTCAGGTCGACTTTATTGTGGATCTGGTTTCAGCAGGGCTGGGTGTGGCGTTTTTGCCGAGGATGCTGGCGCAGAAGCACTATCACAGCGGGATTCGGTTGTTAGCGCTGGATGAGCCGGATACGGATTGGTCTATCGCGTTGGCGTGGCGCAAGGACGCGCATTTGTCGCCTGCGGCGGGGGCTTGGTTGGCGCTGGCTAGGGCAATGAGGGAGTAGTCCGCCACTAAGGAAGTTCTGAAAAAGGCTTCCTGATTTGGCAAAACTACTGGCGCCCAGCCAATACCCCGTCACCTGGCTGGAGACGTGTTGCTTGGGAGATCGACCGCGTCGAATTACCGGACAAATACGCCGTCCTCAAAGCGCAAATCCCCACTGCGCTGGCGATGCTGCTGGTCAACATCGTGCTGATGTAGGCGCTGCTGGGTGGGTATCTGCTGACATACGCGTTTACCTCGGCGGTGACTTGGCACTTGAGTCTATCGAAAAGAGACTCGTTACCCAGTCCGCCATTAACGTCCCGAATGACATGTTGCAGACCGTGCTCAACCTTGCTGGAAAGTAACGTTCACCGCGGCCCGCTGAACAAAAATCCTCGCTGGAAACTCTATCGAGAGGCAAACGGCCATCGCCCGCTCGTGGGTAAACTCAAAAAAAGATTGGATAATCACAAAATATGTTATTAAAGTAACAAAAATAACAACGCATCGAGCGGTTCATCCTCGGCGCGAAAGAGGTCACCAGAACAATGAGCAAGATCGCGGTCATCGGCAGCAACATGGTGGATCTGATCACCTACATCGACCGGATGCCTCTTCAGGGTGAGACCCTCGAAGCACCTGGTTTTGCTATGGGGTGCGGCGGCAAGGGCGCTAATCAGGCGGTGGCTGCGGCGAAGTTGGGCGCAGAGGTGCTGATGGTGAGCAAGGTCGGTGACGACGTGTTTGCCGACAACACCTTGGCTAACTTTCAACTGTTTGGCATCGATACCCAACACGTGACCCGGGTTCCGGGTGTCTCCAGCGGTGTTGCGCCGATCTTCGTCCAAAGCGATTCGCACAACAGCATTCTGATCATCAAGGGCGCCAACGCGCACCTCAAGCCTGCTGATATCGACGCCGCTAGCGCAGCACTGCGTGACTGCGTCTTGATGGTCGTTCAGCTGGAAATCGAACTGGAAACGGTCTACCACGCTATCGAATTCGGCAAGTTGCATGGCATTCCCGTACTGCTAAATCCCGCGCCTGCGCTAGCAGGGTTGAGCCGTACCCATCTGGCAAAGCTCGACTTCCTGATCCCCAACGAAAACGAACTGGCGTTGATCAGCGGTCAGCCGGTCACCTCGCCAGAGTCAGCCTTGAGCGCTGCCCGGTTGCTGGTGGCTGACGGCATCCGTCACGTCATCGTGACCTTGGGCGAGAAGGGCGCACTGTATGTCGGCGAGGAGGGCGAGTTTCGTGTCAACGGGCAGGTCGTGGCCGCGCTGGACACCACTGGTGCCGGCGACGCATTTATCGGTTGTTTTGCTCATCACTGGACTCAAACCCGCGACATCAAACACGCCATGACGCTGGCCGTGGCCTATTCCGCCTGCTCGGTCACCGGGCGCGGCACCCAGACTTCCTACCCTGACACGCTGAGGTTTGCTGAGTTTGTGCAAAGCCACGTCTCGGAACGCCAGGCTTGACCTGATTGTTTCAATCCATGCATTTCACGGAGAACAATAATGACTAAGCCTGCGCTTCAACAGACGCCGGACGGGTTTTACCTCAACCGCACGCCTTGGTTTGCCTTCCTGCTGCTGTGCAGTATTTTTGCCCTGTGGGCAGCGGCTGCCAGCATGAACGACGTGCTAATCGCGCAGTTCAAAAAAGCCTTCTTGCTCAGCGATTTCCAGACCGCCTTCGTTCAGTCGGCGTTCTATCTCGGTTATTTCTTCGTCGCAATTCCAGCGGCGATGGTGGTCCGGCGCTTCAGCTACAAAACCACCATCCTTGTTGGTTTGCTGCTGTACATGTTCGGTTGCCTGCTGTTCTTCCCGGCAGCTTCTACCGCTAAGTACGGCATGTTCCTGCTGGCGTTGTTCGTGATCGCCGCAGGTCTGTCGTTTTTAGAAACCGCGTGTAATACCTACTCCACCTTGATGGGGCCACGGGAAACCGGCACTCGCCGTTTGAACATTTCCCAGACCTTTCACCCGTTCGGCGCCATGGCCGGGGTGTATGTCGGCAGCTTTGTGATGTTCAAGGAAAACGACGCCAGCCATGCGCAACTGTTGCAGATGAGCCCCGCAGATGCGGCGGTGCAGCAATTGCAGATGATTCAGTCCACGTTGCTACCGTACAAGTGGATGATCGCCGTTCTGGTGCTGATGTTCATTCTGGTGGCCGTTACTAAATTCCCAGCCTGCAAGGGCGTTATCAAAGCCAAGATCAAACAAAGCAGCGTCGGCGAAAGCCTGTCGCGCTTGCGCCGTAACCCACGGTTCCTGTTCGGTGTACTGGCGCAGTTCTTGTACGTTGGCGCGCAGGTGGGTGTGTGGAGTTTCACCATTCGCTTAGCGATGCAGATGGGCGGAATGAATGAGCGCAGCGCCTCGTGGTTTTTGCTCACCACCTTCGCCGCCTATTTTGTCGGCAAAGTAATTGCCAACCTATTGATGCGCAAAATGCACCCGGCCAAGGTCTTGGCCTTGTACGGCGTGCTGTGCATAGCATTGCTGGCCTACACAATTTTGGTGCCGAACATTTCTGCGGTGTATGCCGCCGTAGGTGTCAGCATCTTCCTCGGCCCGTGCTGGCCAACCATTTATGGTTTGGCCATCGATGGCTTGGGTGAAGACACCAGTGTTGGCGGTTCGCTGCTGGTGATGAGCATCGTCGGCGGCGGGGTGATTCCGATTTTCCAGGGCCTGTTGTCCGATTACACCGGGGGCAACATGCAACTGGCCTACAGCGTGCCGTTGGTGTGCTTTCTGGTCATCGTCGGCTACGCAATGCACTGCTTGCGCCAATCGAAAACCCAAGACGTACCGGTCGGTGCGGTGGCGGTTTCATGAGTGCCGTCGCGATGAAAACCACGACCGTTGCTTTGTTTCCGCAACTGTTCGCCGGGGCTGAAAAGACCTTGCTGGAGTCAGCTGACTTTACCGTCAAGGCCTGGACTTACCCGTCTGGCGTGCTGGCCTTGGCCCTGGAAAACAGCCGTGGACGCGTGGTGGTGTTGCCGTATCAGGGGCAGATGGTCTGGTCGGCAGAGTTTGATGGTTGTGACCTGACCATGCACAACATGTTCAGCCAGCCACGGCCAAGCCCGACAGTGATCGGCACGTATGGCTGTTTCATGTTTCACAGCGGCCTGCTGCGCAATGGTTGTCCCGGTCCGGACGATGCTCATCCACTGCACGGCGAAATGCCCTGCGCGCCCATGGACAGTGCCTGGCTGGAAATCGGTGAGGACGCAGCGGGGACCTTTCTCCGGCTCGGCGGTGACTACGAATACGTGCAAGGTTTTGGCGATCACTACCGTGCGCGTCCTAGCGTTACGTTACGCGCTGATTCGGCGTTGTTCGACATCGCCATGCACGTCACTAATCTTGCTGGCGTGCCCATGGACTTGATGTACATGGCGCACATGAATTACGCCTACGTCGAAGGCGGGCGCTTTGTCGAGCCGCTGGGCGTCGAACACACCCGAGTGCGCAGTAGCGTGCCGGCGCATGTTCGGCCAACACCGGCGTGGACGCGTTACATGGTGCAATTGACTGAAGAACCGTCGCGTTTGCAGGTGCTCGATACGCCTGAATTGTACGACCCGGAAATTGTCTGCTTTTTCGACGGCGTACGCGCGGACAGCCAAGGCAACGCGCATTTCTTGTTGAAGCATCCTCAAGGCGCGGCGTTTTACACACGCTTTAAGCCGGAGCAGTTCGAGCACGCAGCGCGCTGGATTCTGCACAACGCCGATCAGCAAGTGGCTGCGTTTATCTTGCCCGCCACCTGTGAGCCTGAGGGTTATACCGCCGAGTCCGCCAAGGGTCATGTTCGCTCGTTGGCGGCAGGGGAGAGTGCCCAGTTCGGTGTCACCACCGGGTATTTGACCGAGGCTGAGCGGCAAGCGCTTGAGCAGGGGTTCTGATTCGCGCGGCACATACACGTCCGGTGGGAGCGAACTTGTTCGCGAAATGCCACAACGCGGTCCGTTAGACAGACCGCGCCTACCGCTTCCCGAACAAGTTCGGTCCCACTGGATCTCGGTACGCCACAAACCCCGGTGGGTGTTTGGCCAAGACTTTATCTACAATGCCCCCTCACTCACACCACCAATTGCTTACCCGCAGCGCTCACTAGATCGCGGTACAGTTGCGGGATTTTTTTGTCGCTGATCACGTAGTGAAAGTCTTCCAGCGACGCAAAATGCGCGGTGCGTACGGCATCGAACTTGGAGTGGTCCGCCAGCAGCATGCACTGTTGCGCCTGGCGCAAAACCTTCTGTTTGACCTCGACCTCGTTGAGGTTGAAGCAGGTCACACCGAACTCTTGGCTGACTCCAGCGGCGGACAAAAATGCCCAGGTCAAGCGCACGCCATCGAGGATGCTGGTTTCGGCGTGGCTCTCGAACACCTGATTCTTGCGGTGAAAGGTGCCGCCACACAGCACGATGTTGCAGTTGGGCTTTTGCTGGAGCTTGAGCAGCACATTCAATGAGTTGCACACCGCCGTGAACTCCAGTTCGTCAGGGATAAAATCCACTACAAATGGAATCGTGGTGCCACAGTCGAAAAATACCGTATCTCCCGGCAGGATAAACGCTGCGGCCAGTTTTCCTATCCGGCGTTTTTCCTCTACGTGCCGGGCGTCCTGTTCGGTGACTCGATAATCACTGGCTTCGTTGCTGTCGAACACTCGCGTGATGTGGCCGCCCAGTAGGCGAAACTCGTCAGTGTGGCGACCCAAGTCACGCCGTAACGTCATCTCCGATACGTCCAGCAACGCTGCCATTTCTCGCAAGTGAATAGCTTTCTGGTCCTGCAACGCTTGCTGAATCAGTTTGATGCGGTCGGATTTTTTGGTTTCCACGGGTATGCCGGCAAAGAATTAAGATGTCATTAGTACAACACGCTTTGTGAGTGCCTGTGACATTTTTGCTTGCCGGCAGTGGTAAGCCCTGTCTCACCCTTAAGCTATTTTCGATTCGACGTCTTAGTCGGCGCATCTTCGTAGCGGTCATGGTGCCGAACCCAATCCATGATTACCTCCTCATTACGGCCTTTCGGGGTAAGGTCGAGGAAATTGTTGGTGCCGACCAACAGATCCAGCCCCCGGGCATACGACGAATACGTGTGAAAAATCTCTCCTGCATCATTCTTGTAGAACACGCTCAGCCCTGGCATTTCCTCGCCTGCGTCCTTGCTGGGTTCATAGTTGTAGGTGACGTTTCCCGCCTTGATCTGCTCAGGCTTTGCCGATACTTGGAAGTCATAATTGAAATCACTGCCGACAGACGACACCCATTTGAAGTCCCAGCCCATCCGCCGTTTAAACGCCTGAAACTCGTGGAAAGGCGCATGGGAAACGGCGACCACTGACACGTCATGGTGGGCCAGGTGCAGGTTGGCGCCGTCGATATGATCGGAAAGGAACGAGCAGCCAGGGCAGCCTTCCTTCCAGCCTGCACCGAACATGAAGTGATAGACCACTAACTGGCTATTACCACCGAACAAGTTGCTAAGGGTTTCAGTGCCATTCGCGCCTTCAAACCGATACGCCTTGTCCACCTTGACCCACGGCAGCGCGCGCCGCTCAGCGCTGAGTCGGTCACGTTCATGGGTGAAGTCTTTTTCGTGCTGAAGGTGCTGCGCGCGCGCCGCCAGCCATTGTTCCCGGGACACGACGTTGTGTTGTTCCATCGATTGCATGTTCATGGAGTTGTTCTCCCACGGTGTGTTTGAGGTGGTGAAACTCACCCCATAGTCGTTTGAATGGCGTGCAAATCGACAACCTGCCGAAAGAACATCGGGTTACCGACAACCAAACGCGTCCATCGCTGGATCAACCCGCCACGTTGCTCTCTGCGGGCTTTGCCGGTTTTGCCGTGGGAATTACCGCGTGGATGGCCGTATTGTCTGACTTCAACAGCGCCTTGATTGCCTGGCTATAGGCATCGCGGGCCAGGCTCATGCTGTTGTTATGCGTGCCGCCAGGAACCAACATCAAATTTTTTGGTTCCTGCGCAGCCTGGAAAAGCTCCTCACTGAAGCGCGGCGGCACAAAAGGGTCAGCGGTACCGTGGACAATCAGCACCGGCATGTGAATATCGGCGATCTTGTCGATGGAGTCGAATTTCTGCGACAGCAGCCAGCGTACCGGCAGCGAGGTTTTTGCCACTGCGGTTGCCACGTCAGCCAACGAAGTAAAGGTTGATTCGATAATCAACCCGCGTACCTGCTTGTCGCTGCCGTCGCTCTTCACGTCGCGGCCCAGTTCTACCGCCAGGTCAATCGCTACCGCACCGCCTAAGGAATGGCCGTAGATCAGGCGTTTATTGGCATCCGGTTGCAAGATTTTAAAGCGTGCCCACGCAATGCGCGCATCTTCGTAGACCGTGCGCTCCGATGGCAACGCACCTTGGCTTTGCCCAAAACCACGGTAGTCGATGGCCAGAATGGAATAGCCCATCGCGTGCAGTTGCTCAATGCGGAACAGCTGGCCAGTCAGGTTCCAGCGCGTGCCGTGCAAGTACAAGATTGACGGCGCGTCGGCCTTTGCCGCCGGCCACCACCAGGCGTGAATGTTTTGCGAGGTGCCAAAGGCCGGGGTCTTGAGCTCCAGCTCCTGAACCTCAGCCGGCAAACCGTGGTACCAACTGGCGGTGCCTGGCTCTATCTGGAACAACAGTTTGCGCTCTTCATGCTTGAGTAAAGCGCAGCTCGCCGGCAAACCGACGATCAACAACGCCATGAGCAGCCAGATCAAGCGGCGAGCCTTGAAGCGCGAAAAAAATGAGGTCGGCATGGCAGCTCTCCGCGCAGCGGTTCGTCAGTCAGTAGGGCGGTCATCTTACGTGTGCTCCGCAGGGTTCACGCTGATTTAGAGTTGGCTCAGGTGGGTCAGTGAAAGTGTCCATCAACGGGACGAAAATCTGTCCGACTTTCGGCCGCTCAACGTAACGCATCAATGGCGCATTTTGAAAGATGCTGTTTTTAAAAGCGCAGAATATATGTATATTCGAATATCCATATATATAGATCCGTCAGCGCATGAACATCGACCCCCCCGTTTTCTTCAAATGCCTAGGCGATGAAACGCGCGCCCGGATCATGCTGCTGTTGTGCGATGAAGAAGAGTTATGCGTGTGCGAGCTGATCTGTGCGCTAGACGACAGTCAGCCAAAAATTTCCCGTCACTTGGCCCAGTTGCGCGTCTGTGGCTTGCTTGAAGACCGCCGACAAGGGCAGTGGATTTATTACCGCCTGCAACCGACGCTGCCTGAGTGGGTGCTTGAAGTGTTACGAGTTACGCGTGATGCCAACCCAACCTGGATAGCCACCGACAGCAAACGGCTGGCGTCCATGGGCGAGCGACCTGTGCGATTAGCTGCTTGCTGCTGACCTTTCCACCCCGTGTTTTGAGTGCCTCAGATGTTATTGGCTGCATTGATTTTCGTGTTCACGTTGGTATTGGTCATCTGGCAACCCAAAGGCCTTGGCGTCGGCTGGAGCGCGGCCATCGGCGCGGGGTTGGCATTGCTGAGCGGGGTTGTTCATGTGGGCGATATTCCCACGGTATGGGCCATCGTCTGGAATGCGACAGCGACCTTTATCGCGGTAATCATCATCAGTTTGCTGTTGGATGATGCCGGGTTTTTCAAATGGGCGGCGCTGCACGTCGCCCGCTGGGGACGCGGCAGTGGCGGGCGCCTATTTGCGTTCATGGTGCTACTGGGCGCGCTGGTGTCCGCGCTGTTTGCCAACGATGGCGCAGCGTTAATCCTGACGCCGATTGTAATCGCCATGCTCACCGCGCTGCGCTTTTCGCCTGCTGCCACTTTGGCATTTGTCATGGCTGCGGGCTTTATTGCAGACACCGCAAGCTTGCCATTAGTGGTGTCGAACCTGGTCAACATCGTCTCTGCGGACATCTTCAAGATTGGTTTCGCTGAGTACGCTTCCATCATGTGGCCGGTCAATCTGGTGAGCGTGGCTGCCACGTTGTTGATGCTTTGGCTGTACTTTCGCAAAGACATCCCCGGCCAGTACGACCCCAGCCAACTTGAAGCACCCGCTGCCGCTATCCGTGATCGAGCCACCTTTAGCGCGGGCATTTGGGTTTTGGGTTTGTTGCTGATAGGCCTGTTTGCCCTAGAGCCTTTAGGCATACCCATCAGCGCAGTGGCGGCCGTGTGTGCCGTTTTGCTGCTGATAATCGCCGCACGCGGCCACGTGATCTCGGTGCGCAAGGTCATCAAAAATGCCCCGTGGCAGATCGTCGTGTTCTCGCTGGGCATGTACCTGGTGGTGTATGGCCTGCACAACGCTGGCCTGACCCAGGCACTGACCGCGCTGCTCGCACGCTTTGCGGAACACGGCATTTGGGCTGCTGCGATGGGCACCGGGCTGACGTCGGCAGTGTTGTCCTCGATCATGAACAACATGCCAACGGTGCTGATCGGCGCGTTGTCGATCGAAGGCACGCAAAGCACCGGTGTGATTCAGCAGGCGATGATTTACGCCAACATCATCGGCAGCGACCTAGGCCCGAAAATCACCCCCATCGGTAGCCTCGCGACGCTGCTTTGGTTGCACGTGTTGGCCACTAAAAACATCCGTATCAGTTGGGGCTACTACTTCAAGGTCGGCAGCGTGCTGACCTTGCCGATTTTGATCGTCACGCTGGCCGCGTTGGCACTGCGTTTGAGTTTTTCTGCTTAGGAGGCTTCGATGAAAATACTGTTCATGTGTACCGCCAATAGTTGCCGGAGCGTGCTGTCCGAAGCGTTATTCAATCATCTGGCGCCTGCGGGTTTGCACGCCGTCAGCTCCGGCAGCTTTCCCAGTGGACAGCTCAATGCACGGGCTCTGGCTACGCTGGAAAAGGCCGACGTTTCAATTGAAGGGCTGTACAGCAAAGGCTCAGAAGTTTTTGCTGATTCGCCGCCTGATATCGTCATCACCGTCTGTGATAAAGCTGCAGGTGAGACGTGCCCTGTCTACTTTGGCCCAGCCATTAAAAGCCATTGGGGCCTGGCTGATCCTTCCGACGTTCAGGGCAGCGAAGCAGATATTCAGGCTGCATTTGAAGTGACCGTAGCGATCATCGAACAGCGCTTCAGCGCATTATTCGCGCTGAATATTGAAGGCCTTTCGGCCGAGGAACAGAAAGCCGCGCTGGATAACATCGGAGGCCTGTATGACTGAAGAATCGATTTACGACGATGGGCTACCCAACCTGGACCTTGATCTGCTGCACATAGCGCAGCCCGAGGCCTTCAGTGCGGGCTCGACATCCACGCACAAACCACGAATTTTGCTGCTGTACGGTTCAACCCGCGAGCGCTCTTTCAGCCGCCTGTTGACCGAAGAGGCGGCGCGTGTACTTCAACTGTTGGGGGCAGACACGATCATTTTCGACCCGACGGGATTACCGCTGCCCGATTCGGTCCCGGTAGAACATGCAAAAGTTCAGGCATTGCGCGAGCTGGTTTTATGGTCGGAAGGCCAGGTGTGGTGTTCTCCGGAACGCCACGGTTCGATGTCAGCCGTGTTCAAGGCGCAGATCGACTGGATTCCGTTGACCATGGGCGCTGTGCGTCCCACCCAGGGGAAAACCTTGGCGGTGATGCAGGTGTGTGGCGGTTCGCAGTCGTTCAATACGGTCAACCAACTGCGTGTATTGGGTCGCTGGATGAGGATGCTAACCATCCCCAACCAATCTTCGGTGCCCAAGGCTTTCCTGGAGTTTGACGAGCAGGGGCGGATGAAGCCTTCCTCTTATTACGACCGCATGGTCGATGTCATGGAGGAACTGGTGAAATTCACGCTGCTGATGCGTGGTCGCGAAGCGCTGCTAGTGGACCGCTACTCCGAACGCAAAGAAAGCGCGGAAGAGCTATCAAAGCGGGTCAATCAACGCGCTATCTGAGGCCCGGCAGATGGGGTTATGCGCGCAAGTTATAACCGAAAGTGCTCGCTTATCAGCTGAACCAACACTTCAGCGGCCGCACTCGCGGGGCCCGGCGCCCTCATCAGTTTCAATTCATGCAGCGCCAGTTGCGGGAAGCCATCGTCAATGGTCAGCTCGCGCATGTCATCGGCCAGCCGAGCGCGGTCGACGATGCCGATGGCAAGGCCAGCGCTGATGGTCATTTCCAGCGCCATGACCCCGGCACTCATGACCACCGTGCGCCATCGCCGCTGCGATTGCGCCAAGGCATCAATGGCCACTGCGCGATACGGGCAGCCTTTACCGTGCAGCGCCAACGGAACCGGCTTGGTGCTGTCCACCCGATATTGATGTGCCGCGACCCATACCGGTTGGGTAGTGCCAAAGGTCCGCGCGGGCTGATCATCGGGCGGGGGCGTGCCCATGGGCTCTACCACCAACGCCAGATCCAATTGGCCGCGGGTCAGTCGGGTTCGCAAACGCCCGCTGGAACCGGTCTCGATTTCCAGCTCGATGTGCGGAAAATGCGTGGTCAGTGACGGCAATGTGCATTGCAGCAAGGCGCCAGCGTACTCCTCGGAAATCCCCAACCGCACCCGACCGCTGGCAACTGGATTACTGAAGCTGTCGAGCACCTGGTCATGCATCCTCAGCAGCTCAGCGGTGTGCAAAGCGAACCGCCGCCCCAGCGGGGTCAGGGTCACGGTCTGGTTATCGCGTTCAAGTAATCGCCCACCCGCCACAGCCTCCAGGCGCCGCACATGCAGGCTCACCGCTGAAGGACTGCGATTGAGAAACGTCGACGCCGCCAGAAATTGCCCGAACCGGACAATGGCATGGAAGGTGCGCAACAGGTCGATATCCAGAGTAGTGGCCATGATTGAGTAATCCTGCATCAGTACTGCTAATCGTATCGTTTGATTGCATTGGTGTTGTATTCATACCCTGTTGCAGACTTCATGCACAGGTATTGCTAATGGCCTTCCGACCAACTGCTCTTTTAGTGGCATCAACTGACCCGCGTCGTCCGACACAGGCGATGTGGTTGGTCCATGGAGCGCTATTGGCCGCGATGGTGCTCAGTTGGAGTTCGGGCTTCATCGGCTACCGCTACGTGGCGGAGCAAGGCGGGGTCTTTTTGGCGACCTTCTGGCGCTTCGTGCTTGCTGCCTTAGTGTTGCTGCCGTTTGTGATGGGCGAATTACGCAGGCTGGATTGGCGAGATGGGGGGCGGCAAGGGTTGATTGGCCTGTTCGCGATTGCCGGTTACATCGGGCCCATCGCCAAAGCGATTGAATGCGGAGTGGCGCCGGGGACCACTGCATTGATCGCCAACCTGTTGCCGTTGATGATCGTATTGATGGCTGGTTTTATTCCAGGCCAACGCACCCGGGGTTGGCAATGGTTGGGGCTAAGCATCTGCGTGTCAGGAATGGTCATCGCCAGCGGCAGTGGAGTGGCGCTTGGAACCGCTGCCGGTTGGGCCTACGGCTTGCCGTTAGTGGGTGTGATGTCATTGGCCGCCGCGACCCATTACCAGAAACAACGCCCCAGCCAAATGCCGCGACTGTTGGCGCTGTTCATTCAGGTCTGTGCCTGTTTGCCAGTGTTCGCGGTGTTGGCAGCGTACGAAGGCAGCTTGCAACCGGTTGCGACCCTCAGCTTCGGCGTTGGGGTGGGATGGCTGGTCATACTGTCGACATTGGGCGGTTATGGGTTTTATTGGCTGTGTTTGCAGCGCTACAGCCTGCAGCGGGTCAGCAGCGCATTGTTCCTGACCCCGCCCGTCACGATGCTTTGGGCCCATCTGCAATTTGGTGATGCACTGACGTTGATCAGCGTGGTGGGCATTGGCCTGACATTGATTGGGTTGTGGGTTTTTAATCGACGAGTGCGCGCCTGAAACAAAATCTGCGCCATACACCGATCTGGTGGGAGGGAACTTGTTCACGAAGGCAACAACGCGGTCGCTCAGACAAACCGCGTCGACACGCTTTGTGAACAAGTTCCCTCCCACCGGAATCTATGGTGTTTTCAAGTTCAGCGTGAAATCTCGCCACTCAAAGCTTACCCACCAACACCGGATCAGCGCGGTATAGCGTTGGCACCAGTTCTTTCAAACTCTGCACTTTCGGCAAGTCATTCATGGCGATGTAGGGACTGGTTGGGTGCAAGGTCAGGTAGTTCTGGTGGTAGCCCTCGGCCGGGAAGAAGCTCTTGTGGTCTTCGATCTTGGTCACAATCGGCGCACTGAACACTTTTGATCCGTCCAGCTGTGCGATGTACGCCTGTGCGATTTTGTCTTGCTCAGGGTTCTGCGCAAAAATTGCCGAGCGGTACTGCGTGCCGCTGTCCGGCCCTTGACGGTTCAGCTCGGTGGGGTTGTGCGCGACGGAGAAGAACACCTGCAACAAACGCCCATAAGTGACTTTCGTCGGGTCATACGTCACCTGCACCGACTCCGCATGCCCGGTATCACCGGAGCCGACCTGCTCGTACTCAGCGGTATTCGCTTCGCCGCCGGCATACCCGGAGACTGCGTTTTCAACGCCGATCACGTGCTGAAACACACCCTGGACACCCCAAAAGCAGCCACCGGCAAATACTGCGACTTCGCTGTGTGACGTGCCGACTGGTTCATCCAGCGTCGGAGGGGCAATCGCCACCACCGGCTCAGCCGAGACCGCCGATTGCATCGACAAGCCCAACATTAGTGCCACGGCACCTGCGCAGCTCAGCGCCAGGGTTGCTTTATGTTTGGCAAAACTAAACGTACTCATGTTTTTAATCCTCACGCGCAGATCAACCGAAGGTAAAGGCATACGCCTGTACACCGGGGTCGAGAAACTCAATGGCAAAGGTGTGATCGGTCACTGGACCGGTTTGCCGCACCAACTGGTAAAGCCGTTGCGCAGTCACCGTGCCGCTGCCATCGGGCGCGATGTCGGTGCCGTGGTTGTCGCCGGGGGCTACGCCATCAACCAGCACCCGGAAACGTACCGGTTTGCCGTCTGCGCCTGGCCCAAGCACCAAGTGCAGGTCCCGCGCATGAAAGCGGTAAACGATGCTGCCAGGCGCACTGCCCAGCACGACTTGCTCCGGCTTCGCGGTCCAGGTGCCCGCCAAACCCCATTGGTTAAGGCTCGGTTGCACCGGTGCTGCGTAGCGGTGGGCCTGGTCGATCACTTGGTCACCGGCCGAGGCGAAGTTTTCTGCGCGGTCATAGCCGAGGTAGGTTTCCGGCGAGTTCATTTGCGCGTCGTCGGCGCTTTTCTCTACGCCTTGAGCATCGGCAACCACCACATCGCTCGATACGTTTTTCTGCCCGGCTTCTTTCAGCAGTTGCTGAATGACTTGTTCTGACTGTGCGTAATCACCTTCGCCAAAATGGTGATAGCGAATCTGCCCCTGAGCGTCGATGAAGTAATGCGCCGGCCAGTATTGATTGTTAAATCCCTTCCAGATGGCAAAGTTGTTATCCAGTGCCACCGGGTAGTTGATACCGAGGTCATGTACTGCTTTTTGGACGTTATTTGCATCTCGCTCGAAAGCAAATTCCGGAGCATGTACGCCGATCACCACCAGGCCTTGATCGTGGTATTTCTTCGCCCAGGCATTGACGTACGGCAGGCTGCGCAGGCAGTTGATGCAGGAATAGGTCCAGAAATCGATGAGCACGACTTTGCCCTTCAATTGTTCGGCGGTGAGTGGCGCGGAGTTCAGCCATTTCACCGCGCCGGAGAGGTCAGGTAACGTGCCTTCCACCGGTAACGATAGCGGCGAATTCGCAGCGCTCTGCGAGCCGACTTTCATCATGCCGTTGCCCTGTACGTCAGGCGATGGCGAGGCGACCGGCGACAGCTTATCCAGTAGCTTTTGTTCAAGCCCTGCAGTGGCCACGGTAGAGACTTTGGTCAACAAACCTGTATCCAGCCCCAATGCAATGGCGACGACACCGCACAACATGGCAGCACCCAAACCCCGACGCAGCCATTCCCCTGCGCCCAACGAGCGCTTCATCGCAGTGAACAGCTTGCCGCCGATCAACAGGGCCAGCGCCAATGATGTGGCCGCACCAGCGGCATAGGCCAGCAGCAACAAACTGGTGCCGACACTGGCGCCATGCAGCGCGGCACCGGTCAGCACTAAGCCCAGAATCGGCCCGGCACACGGCGCCCACAACAGGCCAGTGGCTACCCCCAGCACAAACGACGATTTGACGCTGGACTTGCCGTGCTCAGTACGCGCCGAGTTGGACAGGCGATCGCCCATGGACACCAGCGGCCGGGTCAAACGGTCGGCCAGGTGCGGGAACAACAAGGTCACGCCGAAAAACGCCATAAGTGCGATTGCCAGCCAGCGCCCGTATTGGTTGGCCTGCACCACCCAGCCGCCGCCGACTGCGGCCAAGGTAGCGACCAGGGCGAAGGTCAACGCCATACCGCACAGCAACGGCAAACCACTGCGGCGGAACGGTTCACCGGAGCGGGCGAAGACAAACGGCAGTACCGGAAGGATGCAGGGGCTGAGAATCGTCAGCACGCCACCCAGGTACGACAAAATGATCAATAACATAGCCTTCAGTCCTTATTGTTGCTCAGTTGTCGCGAGTCATTGGCTGACTCAAGTCTGTCCGGGCGCAAACGTCAGGGCAACGCCGTTCATGCAATAGCGCAGACCGGTGGGGGCTGGGCCGTCGTCGAACACGTGGCCCAAATGACCGCCGCAACGACGGCAATGCACTTCGGTGCGCTCTACGCCCAATGAAGTGTCCTTGTTTTCCACCACGGCGTTCGCCAGCGGTGACGTGAAGCTCGGCCAACCGGTGTGGCTTTCGAACTTGGCGCTGGAAGAAAACGCCTCAAGCTGACAACCGGCGCAGGCAAATCGACCGGATCGGTGTTCGCCATTCAGCGGGCTGCTGTAGGGCCGTTCAGTGTCACTTTTACGCAGCACCTCGAACTGATCGGGCGTTAACAATGCGTGCCACTCGGCGTCACTGTGCGTCACCTCAAATACTTCGGTCGCGCGGGCTGTGGTAGCCGGCAGCGGCGACGCAGCAAAGGCGCGCAGACCGAGTACGCCGCTGGCAGCCAGCGCCACACCGGCGCTGCCGTAAATAAGAAACCACCTTCTGGAGTGCATAACGTTCACTTGGAGTGAGTGGGTGTGCTGCTATTCTTTGGCGCAGGCGGTCCCCAAGTCCTCACGCAAAGTTAAATTAATTGTGAAGATTGGCTGCCGCGGAATCTTGCACAATGAACGTCCTGTCGCATGCCCTGTGCGCCCGGCAACTTATTCCCGAAGGCTGACAATGGATGTGCCCAAGCGCGTACTGATCGTCGAAGATGACCTGCACATCGCTGGCCTGTTGCGCCTGCATTTGCAGGACGAAGGTTATGCCGTGACCCATTGCGCCGACGGTAATGCCGGGCTGGCGCACCTGGAACAAGGCGGCTGGGACGCGCTGATCCTCGATTTAATGCTGCCCGGCGTGGACGGCCTGGAGATCTGTCGCCAAGCCCGGGCCATGGCTCGCTATACACCAATCATTATCACCAGCGCCCGATCCAGTGAAATGCACCGGGTATTGGGCCTTGAACTGGGCGCCGACGACTACTTGGCCAAGCCATTTTCGATGTTGGAGCTGGGGGCGCGGGTCAAAGCATTGTTGCGCCGAGTGGACGCGCTGGAGAAAAACCTGCGCACCGTCGCGGGCAAGATCGAGCTGAACGGTCTGGCCCTGGACCCGGTGACCCGTCAGGCCGAAGTGGACGGTAAGTACCTGGAACTCACGCCTCGTGAGTTCGACTTGCTGTATTTCTTCGTCAAAAACCCAGGCAAGGTTTTCTCGCGCATGGACTTACTCAATCAGGTGTGGGGCTACAAACACGACGGTTATGAACACACCGTGAATACCCACATCAACCGTCTGCGCTCCAAAGTTGAAGTCGATCCCGCCGAACCGGCGCGCATTTTGACGGTATGGGGTAAAGGCTATCGGTTTTCCCCTGATCGGGTGAGGTCGGCGGGATGAACTTGACGCTGTTACAGCGCCTGTCGGTAGCGTTTGCGATCCTGTTGCTGGCCTGTTGTGGCGCATCCGCCTGGCTGCAAATTCGCGCCAACGACCTGCATGAAAAAGAAGTGGTGCAAGGCTTGTCCCTCGGCCTCGCCGAGAGTATCGCCCGCGACAACAACATGATTGGCGCCAAGGCTGATGTCGTTCGCGGACTGTTCAGCAAGCTGATGAACGTCAATCCCAGCGTTGAAGTGTATTTGCTCGACAGTACCGGGCATGTCACGGGCGACGATGCTCCTGCCGGTCACTTGAAGCGCGACCGGGTGGACCTTGCGCCGCTGCATCAGCTATTGGCCGGCCAACCATTGCCGATCCTTGGCGACGATCCGCGCAGTCTCGATGGCGAGAAAGTGTTCAGCGTCGCCGCGTTGCACGTGGGGGATCAGGACCTCGGTTACATCTACGTGGTGCTGCTGGGCGAGGCTCACGATCAGCTTTCAGCTCAGGTGGCTGCCAGCTCAGTGTTGCGCACCACGTTGTGGTCCATGGGCTTGGTCTCGTTACTGGGGCTGGTGGCGGGGTTGATGGCGTTCCGCTTGATCACTCGGCCATTGCGGCGGTTAACCGACACCATGCGCGATTTCGACACCGAGGCAGAACCGGTCTTGCTGCCGGTGCTGGATCACCCGGGCGTCAGTCGCCGCGATGAAATTGCCGTGCTGGAAGCCAGTTTCGTGCAAATGGCCACCCGGATTGCTGAGCAATGGCGCACGTTGGTTGAGCTGGATCAGGACCGGCGTGAGGTGGTGGCGAATATCTCCCACGACCTGCGCACCCCGTTGGCGTCGATGCATGGCTATCTGGAAATGCTCTCGGTGAAAGGTGCAACCCTCAGCGAAGTCGAGCGGCAACGCTACCTGGCCGTGGCCCTGGCGCAGAGCAATAAGGTTCGGCAACTGGCGCAGGCCTTGTTCGAACTGGCGCGGCTTGAACACGGCGGGGTGCAGCCGCAGATCGAAGACTTCTCGCTGACAGACCTGATTCAGGACGTGTTTCAGAAATTCGAACTGATGGCCGAGGAGAAACAATCACGGCTGGTAGCGGTCTTACCGCGCTCATCGTCGATGGTCTCGGCGGATTTGGGCTTGATCGAGCGCGTGTTGACCAACCTGATCGACAACGCCATTCGCCACACCCCTGCGGGCGGCACAATCGAGGTTGAACTCAGGCACGAGGCGGAGAAAGTCATCGTCATCGTCAGCGACAGCGGCCCGGGTATTCCAGAAGAACTGCTGGAAAGCCTGTTCCGCCGGCCCTTCAGCCAAACCGGTGATCGACGTACTGGCGGCCTTGGGTTGCTGATCGTGCGGCGCATTCTGCAACTGCATGGTTGCCAGATACACCTGCTGTCGACACCGGGCAAGGGTGCATCGTTTTGCTTTGAATTGCCTGCGATGGGCAGTAAAACCTTGGCATGAAATAGGCACACCGAGTTGCGGCATTCGCAGGCAAGCCTGCTCCCACAGGTTTTGATCCCACCGAACATCTTGAGGCGGATACAAAACCTGTGGGAGTTGGCTTGCCGACGAAGGCGTTGGGTCAGGCACACGCGGGATTTCCGCAAACACACAATCTCTGCGGCAGTGAATTTATTCACGAAGGGGCCGCCACAGACGGTACACCCTCCACAGCGACCTCCGGCATCAACGTCGCAATCAACGCCCGCACAGTGCCCGGTAACGCATCCAGTTCCCTCACCAAAATACTGCGCTCACGAATCGCCCACGGTTCATCAAGCTCAATAATCTCCAGTTCCATCGTACGGCTGTGCCGCAGCGCCGCGGATTCAGGAATAATCCCGATCCCCACCCCAGCCTCAACCATCCGGCAAATGGCCTCGAAACTCGACACCTGAATCCGCAACGACAAGTTTTGCCCTAGCCGTTCAACGTGATCACGCAGAAAGCTCAGCAACGTGCTGCCTTCATGCAGGCCAATGTGTTGAAACGCTAAGGTCTGTTTCAACGTCACCGGTTGTTTTGGCCCGGCCAACACATGCCCCACGGCCACCACCAGCACTAAGCGGTCGGTACTAAAATGCATCACCTGCAAGCCAGCTGCCTCAACCGGGCCGGCAATAATCCCCATGTCGGTGCTGCCATCCAAGACCCCACGAACAATATCTCGCGACAAACGCTCTTGCAGATCGACCGTCACCCCCGGCCGTTTCGCCAGAAAACCAGCCAACACTTCCGGCAGAAACTCGGTCACCGCCGTGGTGTTGGCGAAGATCCGTATGTGCCCAGCGGAGTCTGTGCCGTATTGGGTGAACTCCGATTTCAGGTAATCCACCTGACGCATGATCAGCCGCGCATGTTTGAGCAAGCGTTGCCCGGCCGGGGTCAATTCAACGCCACGGCTGTCTCGGTACAACAGGCGCGTATCGAGTTGACTCTCCAGCGCCTTGATTCGAGCACTGGCCGCCGCCGGTGACAGAAACGCCCGGCGAGCGCCTTGGGTCAGGCTTGGCGACTCGCCAATGTGGATAAACAAACGCAAGTCGGCCAGATCGAAGTGCATGGACGTCTCCTGAAAAAACGGTGGGCGTTCAGCATATATGAACGCCGGGTTACGCAAATGCAAATTCTCAGAATGCCGAGCGCCTTGCATGATCCTTCCCAGAACAATGACTGGCCCCAAAAAAGAGGGAACCGCGCATGAGTGCTGTAGATTTTACTGCCTGGCTGGGACGCACCGAAGAGGCTCAGGATCAATTGAGCCGTAACTTGATCAAGCGCATCGCCGCGACTTTCGGTGAAGACGCACCTGCCCATGGGGCCGCTTTACCGCCGCTGTGGCAGTGGTGCTTCTTTCAAGAACCGGTGGCTGAATCCCAACTCGGCACTGACGGCCACCCAGCGCGCGGCGGTTTTCTGCCCCCAGCAGACAATCGCAACCGCATGTGGGCCGGTGGCCGTATCGAATTTATCGAACCGTTGCGCGTAGGCGCCGATGCGCATCGGCTGTCGACCATCACCCATATCGAAGAAAAAATTGGCCGCACCGGTGCGTTGCTGTTTGTCACCGTGCGCCACGATTACTCCCAGGATGGACGGCTGGCGATCCGCGAAGAGCAGGATATCGTTTACCGCGAACCCAACCCACCCAAGCAGAGCAGTGGCCAGGCGGTTGAGGAGGGTGATTGGAGCGAAAGCATCGAGCCGACCCCGACGCTGCTATTTCGTTACTCCGCCGTGACCTTCAACGGTCACCGCATTCATTACGACTACCCCTACGTCACGGAAACCGAAGGCTACGCCGGGCTGGTGGTTCACGGGCCGATGATCGCCACGTTGAGCCTGCGCGCATTTTGCCGGGCCAATCCCGATGCGCGCCTGCGGCATTTTTCCTATCGCGGCGTGCGGCCGTTGATCGCGCCGCAACCGTTCAGTGTCGGCGGACGAATTCTCGAACCCGGCAAAGCGCAGTTGTGGGCGGGCAATGACGCCGGTGTCGGCCAAAGCGCTGAAGTCTTGTTCGACTAATTTCCTTTTGATAAATGCGTCCCTCGGGGCGCATGAGAAACTGATGATGAACCCGAATAACAATGAAGAACTGAATGCTATCCGCGAAGGCGTGCGCGCCTTGTGTGCCGAATTCGACGCTGCTTACTGGCGCAAGATCGACGAAGAAAAGGGCTTCCCGGAAGCCTTCGTCAAAGCGCTGACTGACGCTGGCTGGTTATCCGCGATGATCCCTGAGCAATACGGCGGCTCCGGCTTGGGTTTGGCCGAAGCCTCAGTGATTCTTGAAGAAGTGAATCGCTGCGGCGGCAACTCCGGCACCGTCCATGGTCAGATGTACAACATGTTCACCCTGCTGCGCCACGGCAGCGATGCACAGAAAAGCTATTACTTACCGAAGCTGGCCAGCGGTGAATTGCGCCTGCAATCCATGGCAGTGACGGAGCCCAGCACCGGCACCGACACCACCAAGATCAAGACCACCGCCGTGAAACAGGGCGACAAGTACGTGATCAACGGCCAGAAAGTCTGGATCTCCCGGGTTCAGCATTCCGACCTGATGATCTTGCTGGCGCGCACCACGCCGCTGGCCGAGGTCAAGAAGAAATCGGAAGGCATGTCGATCTTCCTGGTGGACCTGCGCGAAGCGATTGGCAACGGCATGACCGTGCAACCGATTGCGAACATGGTCAACCACGAGACCAACGAACTGTTCTTCGACAACCTGGAACTGCCTCTCGATAGCCTGATCGGTGAGGAAGGTAAAGGCTTCAGGTACATCCTCGATGGCCTGAACGCCGAGCGCACCTTGATTGCTGCTGAATG